>JABDPK010000168.1 GCA_013042795.1 Saprospiraceae bacterium
ATAATACACCATCCGGTCTGCTGGCTCCAAGCAGGTTTTCTATATCCTTGGCCAGTCCAAGACTTGAGAATCCAAAAGTAAAAGAAGAATTAATCGCAAGGTCCAGGCGTTTGGCAGAATGCACAAACAGTTTATTGCCTTCAAGTCTCCTGGTACTCCTGAATCCGGTAAATGAAGAAAATGGCCTGTCGTTGGCAAAATCGTATCCGTTGGCTTGTGCTTCGGTAAAATCTTCTGTCAGATGGGAGATGTGTATAGGACTGAACCCGTTGACCGTGAAAACAAAATTATGTGATTCTCTTTCTTCTCTGAACCCAAGTTCATATAAAAGATTATCGATGGTATACTGATCGATTTTCTGTCTGACCCATGGTAATCCCAGGTAAGTGTGATTAGCCAATGCACCATAAAAACCAAGCCTCATCGATATTGTGTAGTTCCTGTCGGTCAGGGGATCTTCATTAAGGAGATCGGCAAAATGGTCCTGGTCCAGTGAAAGTTCGAATCCACTAAGATCATATTCCTGGGAATAGGTATTTAAGAATAGAAAAAGCAGAAAGAAAGTAACCGAAACCCGGGTAAACATATTTTCCATGAATAATAAACGATAGTGGAATTAACTAAGTATCGAAAGTAGAGATTTTTAGAGAAAGTAATTCTTTAAATCTTAATATGTTTTTTTCTTCAAAACTCACAAGTAGCTCCCGGAGCAAGTGCATTGTAGAATGGATCTTCTTCACAATTGCCATAAATAATATTAAACTTTACAGCTACTTCCAAGTTCATGGAGGTTGTTGCCGTAACAGGATTAATCTTTGCATTTACATAGACAGCCAATGATCCACAATTTTGAGCCCAGTAATTATTTGGTCCCCTGTTACTTTTTGCTGGAAGTATGGAAGCGATAATACTATTTGTAGTAGCCACTCCTTCAGGATTTATTGTTAATGGTTTAAAAGTAGTCCATAAATCAGCTAAGCCCCCAATAAGTGGGATATTCCGTTCTGTAGTAAATTGTGTCAGGTTCTCAATCTGTCCTCCTTCACAAGGAATTCTACCCACTTGTGTTTTAACATCCATATCTATGGCAGTATTATTTGAATTCGTAATGGTTTTCAAATTTATACTCTGGATATTGATGGTTTGTATATGATTGGGTAAACTACCATTTGCAGAACTTGCCAGAAAGGCAGCCAGGTCGGTTATATTTATCGTTTTAAAATCTATATATATACTGTCATTAGTATTTATTGAATAATTGAATACTGCTGTAACCGTTTTATTGTATTCGACATATGTTTCTCCTTCACAGGACAGCAACATGAATAAAATGAATATGTAGAAATATTTCATAGCTTTCAGTTTGTAGAATTTTCAATAATTTCAGATGCTTCCATTGGAATGACTTCATCAGTTTTCTTCTTTCCAACGATCCTGAATTCAAGATTTACATTACCCATCAAAGGTTTAGGTCCTGATAAGCTGGCCGAGATTGCAAAAAAGCCTAATTGGACCCTGGCACCCATTCCGGCCAGTATCTTGTCTGCATTTTTCAGATTGGTTTCAATATCTACTTCTTCTCCTATACTATTGAAGCTGTAATACACATCAAAATCTCCAGTCTGGTAACCACCATACAGTGATAAATCCAGCAGGCCGGTTTGATAGGCACCCTGGATATATCCGAAGTGGCTTTGCAGTTTCATATATCTGCCGATATCAGACTTATTGAATTGATAGCCTATATTGATAGCTACAGGAAATGTTCTACTAATATGTTGATCGATAGAATGTCTTAGTCCAATACCCAGGAGATCAAACTTTCCGAAGTCATCTTTCGTGTCCCAGGCAAAGAATCGCCCTGTGAGTTCTGTCCCGGCTATTCCACCAATGGTTAACTGTGGAATGACCAAAGGCAGGAAATCAATGTTATAGCCTGTTGCAAAAACATAGGAAGTACCATCAGCAGCAGTTACCATGACAGATTCGTTGGCGCCAATTATGGTTGGTACTTCTCGGCTTATTTGTTCACTGAAAGAAGGGTCTGTCCAACCGGTAAAAGTTCTTTGGGAGTCAACTGGTTTACTGTAAACACCTGCGAAGTTCAGGTTTAAATAAAAATCTTTGCCTATGTAAGAAGATATAGGTACTGTGGCATTCAAACCACTGATGGAAAGATCTGCCAGTGGTTGCAAATAACCTATTCTGTTATCATTTGAATAAGCATTCAGGTATTCGTTAAATCCTTGTGCGGTAAGTATTGAGCAAATAAGAGACAGGCAGATCGTGAGTTTATGAGTTAGTTTCATAGCACAATCATTTGAGAGGTCCAAAAAATGGAATTCAGGAAGTAATTTATTCCAAATCCATATTCAAGTCAAAGAAAAGCGTTCAATTTGATGAAGATCATTTGATTGCATGATCTATGTCATTAGAATTATGCAATATTTTAATGAAGAACGCCTATGCAGGTAAAGAAATATTTAATAGGCCAGAAGGTTTTCGATCGCTTCTTTTACTTTATCCACATTTGGAAGTATTGCCGCTTCGAGTGTAGAATTTAATGCAATAGCAGGTACACGTTTAGAACCAACAATCCTGATTGGTGCATCGAGTGATTCAAAACATTCTTCCTGAATGAATCCTGCGACGGACCGTGCAAAGGAAGCATACACAGATTCTTCAGTCAAAAGAATACATTTATTATTCTTTCTTACACTTTCAAATACCGTTTTTTCATCCATAGGATAAAGTGTCCTCAAATCCACGACTTCGACCTGTCCTGGAAAAGACTCCGCGGCATTCAATGCCCAGTGGACGCCCATACCATATGTGATAATAGTGATTGTGTTATCATTGTCATTATCCGATTCGAGTGGAATGCTTGCTTTGCCTATTGGAAGGATATAGTCTTCTGCCGGTTCAATCACTTTGGCTCTGCTTGTCCCTTTTACTTTCGACCAGTACAGTCCCTTATGTTCAAAAATAATGACAGGATTTGGATCATAATAGGCAGCTTTCATTAATCCTTTCATATCTGCACCATTACTTGGATAGACAATCTTGATCCCTTTAATATTCGTTACGACAGATTCGACACTGCTGGAATGAAATGGTCCGCCTGAACCGTATGCTCCTGTTGGAACACGAAGGATCATACTTACCGGCCATTTTCCATTGGTCAGATAACCTGAACGACTGACTTCTGTGAAAAGCTGATTCAGTCCCGGCCAGATATAGTCTGCAAACTGGACTTCCACAATTGGTTTGAGTCCGACAGCTGACATACCAGCAGTAGAACCAACTATAAAAG
This sequence comes from Saprospiraceae bacterium, assembly GCA_013042795.1. The sequence goes on from JABDPK010000168.1 coordinate 3,314, forward strand.
CCTCCTGGATCGGTGTGTTAAAGACGCGTGTATCACCGAATTTTTGTGCGAGGGTTGCAGCTTCTCGGAATACGCCTCCAAGTCTGGCTCCAACATCCTGACCATAAAGCAGACATTCTTTATGTTTTCTCATCAGTTCTTCAACGGCATGAAGCCCGCAATCGACCATGACTGTTTCATCAGGATCATCTCCCTGTCTTGAACCAGATTCTTCAAGAACTTCAGTAGGAGCATACTTGTGATCAAAAACTTCTTTCGGGTCAGGGTCAGGTGCAGCTAATGCAAGATCATATTCTTTCTGACAAAGATCTCTGGCTTCGTCTATCATCTTGTCTATCTCATTTTGTGAGAAACCGGCATCAAGCATTTGATCTACAAAAATCGGGAATGGATCCATGGCTTTATGTTCTTCCAGGTCATCC
>JABDPK010000171.1 GCA_013042795.1 Saprospiraceae bacterium
ATCTTCAGGTAATGCTCTTGATCAATAATTGTTTCATATTCCTGGTATTCCAATCCAAGCTTTACTTGATTTTGACTTAGACGTTTGTGCCAGTCAGCATTGAAATTTAATTGGTGAACGAGTGATGATTCATTTCGTATCGAAGTAATATCGAATTCATCAAACTCAAGGTATTCTGTGTCTAACCAGTGAAACTTATATTCAAGAGATTGGTTTTTGCGCATTCCATTCGAAAAGAACAATTTTATATGAGGTACAAGCTTCCTGTATTTCAAATTCAAATCCAGGTATTCGTTATAACTAAATTGTTTACCATGAATTCCTAATTGCCATTTTCGTATTTTTTTTCCTCCTGGGTAAAAGTCTTTTCTCAAAGAAAATATGCCTACAGGCAATTGAGATTTATATCCATAGGCCAAATTAAGATAATACCGGAATGACCCGGAGGGGAAAATATCATTTGTAAGTTGAAGACCAGTCATCAAGCCGTCATACCCGTTTCCCATCACTGAGGGAAACCAATTTATTGAATTGTACCTGCTATCGGTAGTTTTAAATAGAAAGTTAAACCTGGATTTATTCCGATGAAGTAAGGTATTGTTATAAAAGTAATGATTGTTCTTCCTGTTGATATCTAAAAAAGGAACAGCACCATTTATAGATATCCTGTCAATAACATCAGGGTGTATATCCAATTGGAGATCAACGGATTCACCCAAATCCATACCTTTCATCCAATGATTGACAATCAGGCTATCCTTCCTGTCATATATAGAAATATGGTACGGAATATTTAAGTCTCCTTTCTGACGGACCTCAAGCTTTATACTTTGCTCCAGCTTTTTAACCGGGCTTAGAACATAGTCAAATCGTTGCGTAGTATTCAGCAAATCTTCAAAGAACCAATGAAGTTCTTTATCGCTCACAGATTCAAAAACAGATTGTATTGATCCAGGGTCCGGGTGCTTGAATTTCCATTTATTATAATAAGATTTAATACAATCATTGAACAGTTCTTCCCCAAGATATGATGAAAGGTATTCCAGGCTCCATGCCATTTTTTGATAACTCATTGCACCATAGTTGAACAGATCCATATCCTGGGAAGGTGTATTCACGGGAAGGTCCCTGTTAATCCTCTGCAAATGGATCAGCAACAAAGCCATTAAATCATGCTCGGAATTTTCGCTTACAAACATGGGCGGAAGCAAGTCATCATAAACGGGGTCGGAATAAAACTTGTCATTATATTTTTCTTCAAAATACGTATTGAGACCCTCATCCAACCAGGCATGTTTTCTTTCATTATTTGAAAGAACAGCATAAAACCAATTATGTCCTATCTCATGTGCTATCAAATGGTCCAATACCTGTTCCTCTTCCATATGATCAATAATTGTGATCATAGGATATTCCATTCCTCCGGAGGAGTTATCCGATCCATCGACTATACTGACTTGAGGATATGGGTAAGGTCCCACCTGGTCATCATAAAAACGTGTGGCTCTTTCAAGGTAATCCAGTGCATTATCCCACTGTTGATTGCCTTTTCGTTTATAAACACTCAATTGTATTGTCCTCTTATCTATTTCGATATTCCTTTCCTCTTTTATAAAATCAGGAGAAATAAAAAATGCGAAGTCAGTCACATTTGAAGCATTGATTGTTATTGACTTCCTGTCATCCTTTAATCTGGTATTTGAAACAACGCCTGTTGAAGCCATTTCAAGTCCCACCGGAATATCAATTTCAACCTTATAATCACCAAAGTCATAATAGAATTCACCTAAGTCAAGATATGGCATTGGGTGCCAACCATTTTTATCATAGACTGCGGGTTTTGGATACCATTGAGTGAAGTTGTAAACATTATCCTGGTAACCAAATCTTGAGAACCTGTATGGAATTTCCAATTCGTATTCAACATCAATAACTACTTTCTTACCTGGAGCACAAGGCTCTTTTAAATGAATGACAAGTATATCAGGGGTCGTTTTTCCCTGATAATTATATATACTTGTTTCAAGCAACTTGTTATTCTGGGCGATAAGTAATTTTCTGTACCCTCCCATTCGGGTGCTCTTAGAGAAATGAAAATCGTAGGATGAGCGTTCCAGTTTCTGACTGGCATAAGGAGACTTTTTATCTGAAAGTGCATTCCACCATAAATGAAGATAAATCTTCTCTAAAGTCTCTGAAGAGTTGTTTGTATAAATAATTTTACAATCAGCTACCAGTAATTTACTGATTGTATCAAGTTTTGCTTTTATTTCAAAATCAACCTTCTGCTGAAAATAATTCTGGGCAAAAAGTTGATGGCACGAAAATAATAATATGAAAACCACTACATATTTTTTGCATAAATATTTCATATTATTTTTTTGTTTAATATTTTAACATTACAATATTAATGATTTATGCCTAGATTTTACCTCTTCATTATTTTATCAATCTTGCTTTTTCATGCATGTAAAATCGGAGATAAAACCGCGGGGCTTACCCTTCCCGTAATAGAAAGAAATGATGTATTTGACTTTCCACTGGACTGGATCGGCATTTATGAAGGTGATTTAATAATATACAGGGGACCAAATGATACTACCCAGATTGAAATGAAACTTCAGATTGCAAATCCTGATAAAGAAGGATTTTATCCATGGATAATGATTTATGGTGAAAATGACATCCGGAATTATGGTCTGGAATCTATAGATCCGGAACGTGGATATTATGTCCTTGACGAATTTAACAGCATAAAACTCGATGCATACCACAGGCACAATCACCTGGTGAGTAAGTTTTCTGTTAAAGGGACAGATTTAACTGTTGATTACGAGCGTGTTCAGGGAGGAATTGATATTCTTTTTTATGTCTCAATACAGAAGCCTGGAAATATAACTGGCGGGGAAATATTTGAAAGTGATACTATTCCTGTAGTCTCCAGCTACCAATTGGCTGCCTTCCAAAAAGCCTCCTTAAAAAAGATTAGGTAACACATCGGGAATTCCAGGTGTTGATTTCTTGTTAAAGCTAATTGAGATAACAATATGAAAGCTTGACATAATATCTATTTTTGCATCCAAATTCATCACCTAATAAATTTTTAATGATAAAACTCGAAGAATCAATAGAAAGAGTGGTAACAATTGCCATAGAAGCAGGAAATCGAATCATGGATATTTACAATAATGAGGAAGATTTCCAGGTAGATGCAAAAGCAGACAATTCTCCATTAACTATAGCTGACAGGGAGGCCAATGAAATTATTTGTAATGGTCTGAATCAACTTGATCCGGTTTGGCCTATTGTTTCAGAAGAAAATAAATCCATCCCGTTTGAAGAGCGAAAGGATTTTGAATACTTGTGGATGGTTGACCCCCTGGATGGCACTAAAGAATTTATTAAAAGGAACGGTGAATTTACAGTGAATATCGCCCTTATAAAAAATAACAGGGTCATTGCCGGGGTCGTATACGCGCCAGCACTGGAAGAATGCTATTATGCGATAGAAGGTCAGGGCGCTACCAAAATAACCAATGGCCAAAGAACCGGGCTCAAAGCAAACAGCTATTCAAATTCAGAAGCTGGACTTGGTATCGTATGTTCAAGGTCTCATTTAAATGAAGCTACAGCCTCTTTTATCGATGCTTACAATGAGCCGATAAAAGTTTCCAAAGGCAGTTCCCTTAAATTCTTAATTCTTGCTTCGGGCGGTGCTCATATTTATCCGCGTCTTGCACCCACAATGGAATGGGACACCGCAGCAGCTCAAATTATTCTTGAAGAATCAGGAGGTAAAGTATTGATTGCTGGAACGGACGACCCTGTAGTTTACAATAAGGAAAACCTATTAAATCCTCATTTTATCGCCAAAGCAAATCACCAGGATTAGTATTTTGAATACCAGGCAAAATCAGTCGGTCTATATATTCCAGTTTGCATTCCTGGTATTAAGTATCGGATTGCTTTATTCCAGGTTTATGATCAGCCTGGGTATGATCTTTTTCCTTGTGGGTGCCTTATGGGACGGTAATCTGAAGGTAAAATTTGGTCGTTTTTTAAATAACAAATACTATTTAGCCGTCACTGGAATCTTCCTTATTTTTCTTATTTCCGGCCTTTGGTCTGAAAATACAGACTACTTTCTAAACAGAATGCGTATTAAACTGCCATTCCTTTTTCTGCCATTTGCATTCTTTGCCTCCCCTAAAATTGATAAGCTAATCATGAAGAGACTGATGTTTTTATTCATCGGTATCATGTTGAGCTCTGCCATCTGGTCGACGCTTATGTTTTTAACGGACATAGAGCATTTTATAGAGATTTATAAAAAGGGACAAATTATTCCAACACCGATTCATCATGTGCGGTATAGTATACTCATCTCCATTTCAGTTTTATTTTGCATCTATCTAATATTGAATCCATTAAAAGCTCTAATCC
>JABDPK010000175.1 GCA_013042795.1 Saprospiraceae bacterium
CCTTGACCATGGAGCTGTATAAGAAATCCTGGTCGTTGAGCATCTCATACATCCCCCACTCGTAATCTTTCAGGCTCATATTGTGAAAATTGCCAAAGTATAGAAGATTTCCCTGTTTGCTTCGGATTTCTTCAACAGTAAATGCACCATGTGTTTTTTCAGGTCGAATGGCATTAACGGCAAAGAAAATGGATAAAGGTCCTGTTAGCAGAACAACAAGGATTGGGATATTGTGAATTGTTATTGACAGATCATTGGCTATAAAATTACCAATGATGATTGACATGATAATGGCGTTTACAGAAATCATGATATTGGCTTTCCGGTCGACCATCTCACTCAGTGTATAATGATTCCTGGAGGTCGTCCTGAACATCGTTTGTATTCCGCGGTCATCCCGACCCTGTACTGATTTGAGATTACGTTTGAGTCTTTTAAGCTCAACTTCATCAATTCCCAGTTCGGATTTTAATACAGCATCTTCTTTTTTCTGTATTTCGCGTCGTTCCTTGATCAGTTTGCCCAATACTGATTCTTTTAGAGGACGGAGATGTCTCAGGGCAAAATCTGTATAATAGTTGTGACTGCTGAGATAAGAAATGGCATATTGAAAAAAGTCGGTTTGATTGACTTCAACCACATGACACAATAGCAATTCTTCGTAATATTTTTTGATTCGCCTCTTACCTTTTGATTCGCCCAGCTCACTGGTCATCGCATCAAGTAAAATTTTACCCTGCAAGGATAATTCCTGGGTTCTGTCAGGCCTGGTTTCCAGCATAAGGTCCAGGATTTTCAGCTTTTTGTTTTCAGGGTACTTGTTTTCGCTGAGGAAATCTTCAGCCATTTTAATACTAAAATCAAGACGGCTATTCAAAAATTCATTAATCGTGCTGATTCGGATAAATTCATCAAGATGTTTCAATCCAAGAAATATAAACCAACCTGCAATCAAGAGAATCTCTTTTTCTTCATCATCCTGGTTTTCAGATAGGCTGATTGAATCCAGGGCATCGATTACCCTGTATTGGTATGAGACGTCATGATAAACAAGGCGATCAGAAAACTCATTTGAAATGATACCTGTGGCGTATAGTTCTGCCTTTTCGATGATTTTTGAATCCATATCCAGCCTTTAATGAAATTAAGTAGTAACAAGATATTGAATTAAGTATTAATAACGGTTTTCACTACACTCAAAACCTTATCACGACGATTTCCTGCTTCATCCATTATACCTTTAGCATCCTTTAGTTTTTCTTCGACATAAGATGCATCATGATAATCTTTGCAATTGATCATGACATTCAGATAAGCACCATAGACTGCAGTATATGCGCATAAGGCTCCTACACCGGCGTCAGACACAGATGCAGGATTTCCATTTTCAGCCATTGACTCCATTATGTCAAAAGAATCCAATGAAGTTTGCATCACAAGTAAAGGCACCTCAATAGCGTACCTGGTGGCTCCATTCATTGCATTTTTCCTTTCTGTCTTTTCTTCAGGTGTTGACTTGGGCATTCTTACAGCTTCAATGATTTTGTTGAATGCACTTGTATCTTCATCCACCAGGTCAAGCAATTTCATTTTTAAGCGTTGTCCCTGTTCAGCGATCTTTGAAAAATAATCCCAGCGATCATCCCATCCTCTTTTATGTGCAGATAAATTAGCAACCATGGTACCCAGTGAAACGCCCAGAGCACCTACATATGCAGAAATGCTACCGCCTCCCGGGGCTGGACTTTCCGAAGCCGTTTCATCAGCAAATTCAGTCAGGGTCATTTTTACAAGAGGGCTGGTGTCATCATCTTCAAGAAGATACTCTATCACTTTTTTATATGGATCAAATGGCCCCAGCTCATCCAATCCCAAAGATTTGACTGCAAGTTGAATGATCTCATTTTCAGATATTCCGATTGATCTTTCCTGTTTTTGCAGGAAATATTTGCCTGCATCCAGGAGTACTTTCTTGGGAATAAGTCCGACCAGTTCAGAACCTGTCACTCTCATGCCGCGGTTATTCGCAGATGCACGTACAGCTTCAAATGCTTCATGCAATGAGGTGGTTTTCAAGTCGGTCAGATTCATTGAAATCTGTGCAATTCCGTATTCCCTGATATACCACCCAATGGCTTTTACAGATTTCAGCGTACCGGGGATTCTTACTGCTTCACCACTGGAATCTCGTACAATTGGGCCGTTAAGAGGATTTCCTTGTCTTTTAATCCTTCCCTTTTCCCTGACATCAAATGCAATGGCATTTGCACGTCGGACGGAAGTTGTATTCAGGTTGACATTATAGGCTACCAGGAAATCACGTGCGCCGATGACTGTAGCACCTGCATGGGCATTGAATTCGTCCGGACCATAATCAGGTTTCCAGTTTGGATCCTTCAGCTTCCTGGCTAGGCCTTCGTATTCACCGGACCGGATTGTCGCAAGATTTTGACGTTCAGGACTTTTTGCAGCACTTTCGTAGAGGTAAACGGGAATCAAAAGTTCATTGCCTACGCGTTCAGCCAGCTTCTCTGCATATTCAACAGTCTCTTCCATTGAAATGCCGGAAATCGGAATTAAAGGACAAACATCTGTGGCACCCATCCGAGGATGTTCTCCTGTATGGTTTGCCATATTGATATTCTGAGAAGCTTTTTTGATTGCACGAAAGGCTGCTTCGATCACATCATCCGGGTGACCGACAAATGTAACTACTGTTCTGTTTGTTGCTTTTCCAGGATCTACATCCAGCAGACGGACGCCTTCAGTCATTTGGATCTCGTCAGTTATGGACTTAATTATATCTAGATTAACACCTTCGCTAAAATTGGGAACACATTCGATTAATTTCCTGGCCGACATTTCTGGTTTGATTTTAACGCAAAAGTATATGTATTTTTATCCGACAAGTAATTTAATCTGGCTTTTATTCAGTCATATATCAAAACCATTTTCTTCTGCATAATTTGTGGAGCAGGTTCACTATCTGCCCAGGAGGTAAGCATTTCATCGGATCTAAATGTCCGGGGATATTTTTCATATGATATTATAGGCCAGGTTGATGACAGAATCATGGTTTACAGGGATCGTGGATTTAACAAGGAGATTGATGCTTTTAACCAGGACCTGGAACACACAAATTTTGAAGAATTGGTTTTTGAGAAGAAAAAAGTTGATGTCTTCAATGTTCTGGGTATGGACTCGGTTTTCCAGGTCATGTATGGTTTTTTCGAGAAAGATTCCATGCATTTTATGGTTAAGCGCTATGATAAATTTATCCAACTCAGGGATAGCAGCACCTTCATTAAAATTCATAAGAGAGATATAAGAAAAAGAATCGGGAGTGTTGAATCTGAAGATAAAAGCAAAGTCCTGCTATATACTTTTGATATCCAGAACCGCTTTGTATATGTTCTTTATGACAATCGCAGAAAGAAAGTAATCAGGTCCCAAAAGGTATATGTTGAAAATGCTGATCTGCGAAATGATATCCTCGAGATTCAGATTATGAACTCCGGCAAATTCCTGCTTGTGTTAAATGAGGATCAGAAATTCGAGGATTCCGATGTTCTCAGGCTCCTGTTATTTGATATCTCTTTTGACGGATACAAAAGTGTCCGGATGAACTTCAGTTCTTTTTACCGTAAAAGCTATTTTCTTGATTTTGACAATCTGAATGGCAAGATTATAATCTGTGGAACCTATTCCGAAAAAAGGGGAAAGGAAACCAAAGGGTTTTATTATATAAACAGGAGTATTGATGATCTGACCGGTAACGAAAGGGTATATTTTATCGACTTCGACCTGGAACTTCAAAACGAAATCATGCATGGCAAGAAAAAGAAAAGCCGCATTTTTGATGACCTTGAAATAAAGGATATTATCAACAGGAATGATGGTGGATTTTTGATCGTTTCAGAAATAGCAAGGGAGTTTTCTAGACGAAACCCTTACAACAACTCCTATTCAAGAAGCACATATAACGGGTATTCAAGACGCGGCTGGATTGACTATTATAATGACGACATTCTAATCTCGAATATCAATAGCGAAAATGTTCTGGAATGGACTGAAGTTTTATATAAAAAGCAGTTTTCACAGGATGATGAAGCTGTATTTTCATCATTTTATCTCATGAAAACACCATCGAGGATGCGCTTCATTTATAATGATGAAATCAAGAGCAGTAACACAGTGAGTGAATACATAATGGATCCTATAGGAAATATCGCCAGGAATAGCTTATTGACTACAGAATACCAGAATATGAAGCTGAGATTCCAGGATGCTGTTCAACTTAGCTCGAACTCTATTTTAGTGCCAAGTGAAAAAAACTACAACCTGAACCTGGTGAGAATTACATATTAAATTCATCAACAGATTGAACTTTTAATTCCTAAAACTGTCTTTACTGATAAACCAATAGCCATGAAATTTGCTTTATTCATCATTTCAATGATATTTATGTACCAGATTCAAGCACAGACCTCAGTCCATGATTTCAAAATTGAAGCACTAAATAGTGATCAAATAATCGACTTCAAGCAATTTGAAGGTAAAAAAATACTCGTCGTTAATGTGGCTTCCAAATGCGGATTCACATACCAATACGAAGGCCTTGAAGCCTTATACCAAAAATATAAAGACGAACTGGTTGTTATCGGTTTTCCTTGTAATCAATTCCTGGGCCAGGAACCGGGTACTGAAGAAAAAATAGCTTCATTTTGTTCATCCAAATATGGTGTCACCTTTCCAATGACTCAGAAAATAAAAGTGAAAGGAAAAGAAGCCAATGAAATATATAAATGGCTCACTACAGCAGATTTAAATGGCAAAGCTGATTATAAGATTAGTTGGAACTTCAACAAATTCCTTCTAGATGAAAACGGTCAGATCATTGAACATTTTGGTTCCAAGGTTAAGCCAATGGACGAAGCGATAACCAGGCATTTGAATTGATCTTTCAGAGTATATGCGGATTTGGTCAGGACAAAAAACCTAAATATTTCACCAAAAATCCTGACTTTTTCACCTAAAATCGAAAAGGTAAATCTCACCAGTTAATGAGGCATAATTTTGCAGGAAAACAGGAGACAAACTCCTGAAATTTCAACTGCAAAAAATTAAGTTATGTTTCTCAAAATATTAATCCTCCATTTATCACTATCAGGATTTTATTTTAATACCAACATACCGGCCGAGCGTATAATCAGGCTCGATTCAGCAGGACTAAAAATCAGTTTTTTTGGACAGGATGATTCCCTGTTTGAATCGATTGAGTTTGACCATAACAAGGGTCAATTAAAATTCAAACTCAGGAAAGAACCCCTATTTCCTATCAATGGTAAAACCCCAAACCAGGTTTTATCCAATTCAGTAGACTCAAGGATTCTATTAATTCTCGAGAAAAACTTTGGCAAAGGTTACCAGAAATACAATCTTAATAAGGAAAATCAGGCGGAGTCCGTCTATATTTCAGTAGTCAGAGAATAATTGTTCAGTCTAAATATTGCATTTTAGATCACATGTCCTCAAGGATATGTGATATTTGTTATTGGAATATTTAAAATATTAGAACGATTTTTGCATTAGATCTATTCCTATCCAATTTCACCTTCTATTCATAAGATATTTTTAAAGAAAAAGTAATAAAACATGAAAGGTATTGTTTTCACGGAGTTCCTTGAAATGGTTGAAAAGGAATTTGGTTATGATACTGTCGATCAAATCATTGAAGACAGTAAGTTACCATCAGGAGGTATTTATACAGCAGTCGGGACTTATCCTCATGCAGAGCTGGTCAGTCTTGTCAAACAGTTGCATCTCAAAACAGGTATTCCCCTTGATGTACTTCTTAAAACATATGGCCGGTATTTGCATAATACATTCACATTGAATTATACTCATTTTTTCGAAGCGGAAAAAACTTTGTTTGATTTCCTTGAATCTATCGACGAACATATCCACGTCGAAGTTTTAAAGCTATATCCTGATGCTCAACTACCCAAATTTGAAACCCGGAGAATCAGTGATAATGAATTAGAAATGATTTATACTTCGGAGAGAAAATTAAGTGATTTTGCAGAGGGCCTTATTGAGAAATCAATGGAGCATTACAAGCAAAAGGGATCGATAAAGAGATCTTTTATCAATGAAGATGGCAGTAAAGTGAGGTTCAATGTAATAATTGATGAATAATGGATAATCAAATTGATCTGTTAAAGAGGCGCTTGGAACGTGAGCGGCAGGCTCGAAAACAAGCAGAAAATATCCTGGAGAGCAAAGCACAGGAACTGTTTGATGTAAATCAATCCTTAAAAGAACTGAATGAATCTCTCGAGGAAAAAGTTGAAAGAAGAACAAAAGAATTGCTCCAAAAGGAAAAGGAGTATACCACCCTGGTAGAGAATGCCAATGACATTATATATACGACGGATGAAGAGGGATATTTCTTATCAATTAATAATATTGGCATTGAAAAATTGAATCTGGAAAAAGAAGATGTATTAGGTAAAAGATATATTGATTTTATAAGACCTGATTACATTGAAAAGGTATTTCAGTATTACACTGAAATGAAAGAAAAAGGGCTCAGTTCCAGTTATCTTGAATTTCCATTGCTCATCAATACAGATCAGGAAATCTGGATAGGTCAAAATGTCACAAAAAATGAAAAACCTGATGGTCAGATCATTTTTTCTGCAGTTGCACGTGATATCACAGACAGGGTAGAATCAGAATATAATCTCAAGAAAGCAAATACCAGGTTTTCAAGCCTACTGGAAAATATGGTAGCAGGTATCCTGGTCGAAGATCAAAACAGGAAAATCGTTCTGGCCAACTCTACCTTTTGTAAAATATTCGGGATTCCTGCTGATCCGGCTTCATTGGTGGGGTTAGATTGCAAGAACTCTGCAGAAGAAACCAAAGTACTCTTTAAAGATGAAGAGGCGTTTGTGAGAGGTATCGAAAACCTTTTGGATTCCAGGGAACTCAGGGTCGGCGATGAACTTATGATGAAGGACGGAAGAATTCTGTCCAGGAATTTTATTCCTATTATTCTTGACAATGAATACCAGGGCCACCTTTGGTACTATCAGGACATTACTTTGCGACGCAACCAGGAGTTGATGATCAAACAGAGTGAGGAGAAATACAGGGGAATGATGGAAAACATGGAACTGGGACTTATGGAGGTAGATGACGATGGAGTTATTCAAAAGGTCTATGATAGATTTGCTGAAATGACAGGTTATACAAAGGAAGAATTGTTTGGTAAAAATGCCAATGATCTTTTGCTGGATGAAGAGTCAAGAAGGATTATGTCTGACGTTGATAACAAAAGAAAAAAAGGGAAGGAAGGTGTTTACGAAATCCAGGTCACCTGTAAGGATGGAAAAAAGAAATGGATGCTGATAAGCGGCTCTCCATTTTATGATCACGTAGGAAAATTTAAAGGCACACTTGGTATCCATTATGATATCTCTGATAGGAAAAGGCTTGAGGATGAGTTAATAAAAGCAAGGGAGCTTGCAGAAAAAGCACAGCAGGCGGAGCAGGAATACCTGGCAAATATGAGTCATGAAATCCGAACCCCCCTGAATGCCATCACCGGTATGATTCATTTATTGGATGAGACCCCTCTAAATAATGAGCAAAAGGAATACATCGAGATTCTGGGCAGCTCTTCCAATATACTTTTATCCTTAATCTCTGATATCCTGGATATATCTAAAATTGATGCCGGCACACTTGAAGTCAAAGCCAAGCGCTTTGATATGAAGAACATTGCTGAAAACCTGATCAGGACCTATTCAATTAAAGCTTATGATAAAGATTTGAACTTTGATCTGAAGCTGGATCAAATTTTCGAAAACAATGTTATAGGTGACCCTGATCTGATCAACCAGGTATTACTGAATCTCATGAGTAATGCAGAGAAATTCACATCAAGCGGGAAAATTGAACTAACTATTCAAAAAATATCAGGTGACGAAAATGAATCATTGATTAGATTCTCAGTTAAGGATACCGGGATAGGAATAGAGAAAGAATATGTCCAGAATATATTTCATAATTTCAAACAGGCCAGTCGGGAAATACGGGATAAATATGGGGGAACAGGCCTGGGTCTGACTATTGCAAAAAAGATTGTTGAACTGTTGGGTGGCGAGTTAAAAGTTGATTCTGAACTTGGATCGGGGTCTAATTTCTATTTTGATATTCCACTCAAATTGACAGATATTCCTGTGACCAAAACAAGAATTAGTGAAGAGAAAGAGGAACAGCTCATGGCGCGCATTCTTGTTGTAGAAGATAATAAGGTGAACCAGAAATATATCACCAAATTACTTGAGAAATGGGAATACGAATACGAGACAGTATTCAATGGACAGGAAGCACTTGATTTGTATAAAGATCAGGATTTTGACTTAATATTTATGGATTTGCAGATGCCGGTTATGGATGGTTTTGAAACGACAAAACATATCAGAAACATGTCAGGGCCCAAATCTAACATTCCTATTATTGCTCTGACGGCTTCTACTTTTCTTAGCAAGAAAGAATTGGCATTGGAAGGTGGAATGACAGATTTTATTTCAAAACCATTCAAGCCTGCGACTCTTTCTGAGATGATAAAAAAGCAACTCAGGTCCCAGAAAGCTGATGATAATTTATCTGACTCAAGCCCTTTTTCGAGGGCTTTGAATATAGGATTTCTAAAGGAAATCTATGAAGAAGATTATAGCTATGCAAAAGAAATGTTCGGCTTGTTTTTACAAAGCTATAAAGAGGAACTAGAGCAATTGGACAAACATATCGACGAAAAGAACATCGAACAGGCTAAGAGATCAATTCACAAGATCAAACCATCTTTCGGAATGGTCGGATTATCAGGAGTATCTGAAAAATTTGACTTGATGGAAGGATATGATGATATTAGGAATATAACCAAGAGTTACGAAGAAATCCGTTATGATTTGGAAAAGCTAATGCCCGAGGTAGAGGCGACTTATGATAAATTAATCACAATGGAAAATGCTTAATTATTATACAATATGCTTAAATCAATTATAGTAGATGATGATTTGATGGCAAGACAATCCATCAAAACCCTATGTGATAAAAACCCGGATATTCAATGCGAAAAGATCTTTGCTGATGCAATTGAAGCTATAGATTTTCTGGGTAAAAGTCCGGTAGACCTTATTTTTCTTGATATTGAAATGCCTGAAATGTCGGGATTGGAAATGCTTGAGAAGCTGCCGACAATTCCCCAGGTTATATTTATCACTTCGAATAAAGAGTATGCTTTTGAAGCATATGAATACGATGTCACAGATTTTTTAAAGAAGCCGGTTTTGATGCCGAGGTTTAACAAGGCCATTTCCAAGGCTGTTGAAAGGCAGGAGAAACTTATCGAAATATCTGATTCGAGTGCTGCTAGCGAAGTATATGTCAAATCAGATGGGAAACTGGTTCGATTGTCTTATGAGTCCATATTATATTTTGAAAATGTCGGGGACTATGTTAAGGTTATAACCGAAAATGGGAATCACATCATTCATGGCACGTTAAAAGGAATAGATTCAAGACTCAGGCATCCCCGGTTTATTAAAATTCACCGTTCTTTCATAATAAACCTGGAACACGTCATAGATATCGAGGATAATTCTGTGTTGATCGAAAAAAAGGTCATTCCAATAAGCAGAGCGCACAGGTCTATTTTAATGGAGAGACTGAATATCTTATAAGCGTATCAATTTTTCACAAAATTGTAAACACAAGATAAACTGTAAGACTGGTATGAGTACCCCGCAATATTACTGGATCTCGAGTTTGATAACTCGGCATTAAAAAGAAACCTGAAATTGCCGTGATTGTAACCAACTTCAGAACGAAACCGATGTGTCAACTGCATTGGATTATTTTCTATTTGCTGGATTCCAAGAGCTACCTGTACATTGAAGTCTAATTTTCCCCTGCCTTTTTGGTTGAAGGATTCTATAAATATTTCTGTACTGTGAAATTGTTCAGGGTTGAAATAAGCTTTTTCGGAGACATCCTGGTATTTGATATGTGAATAGTTAAGGCCGAATTTATAATACAAGTTTCCCGGGATAGTGTGATATAAAGAACCAAAAGCAAGATACCTTCTGTTGCCATCAGATTGGCTGGTACATTCGAAATTTGAATAAAATCCAAAATTCAAAGGCAAAAGATGTGCATATTGAACTCTTCCATTCATTAATTTGATACGAGTATCCAGCAGATCTATTGAGTAATCAAAATCCTGAACCTCAAAGGAAGCAGTTATCCTGCTTTTATTTGAGGGTGTATAAACAAGTCCCAAAGAACTTATCATGCTATTTCTGGACATGGACCCTGAAATAGCATTGAACCCAAATTGGCCGTTAAAAATCAGCTTTCTGTTTAACAGGTATTCTGCACCGGTTGTCAATGAAGTTATGGTAGTGGATTCATCCAGGTTCCGGTTGGCCATTTTCCTTAAATTAATTCCTCCATAAGGAACCAGTTTATTCCACCTGTTCCAATGAATTCCGGCACGCATTTCATGTGAACTATTATTTCCATTATCAAAATCATATTTGATTCCGGATACCAACTTCATGCTATTTTCTGACCTTACTGATTGTAAAAACTTTTTGCCATCATTGTTTCCAGGATTGAGGTAAACTGCTTTTTCCAGGTACTTTAATGCATTCAGGTTATTACGATTGTTTTTTTCAAGTTCTGCAGCACAGATGAGGAAATCATAGGAAGGACTTAATTCGATATGTTTTTTTAATTCTTCTATGGCCAGGTTTGTATTATCATTCAGCATTTCTGCCCTTGCCCTGGAAGTTATTAATCTTGAATCAGTCGGTGTTTCTTTATCTATAATTTGATAAATAGAATCTGATTTTTCAAAATTTTCGTTAACCGCATAAATAAATGCCAGGTTTGATTTTATTTCTGATAATCTGGGAGAATTGGTTTCGATGCCTTTTTTTTCTGCCAATTGGGCAAATTCCAAACTTCTTTTCTTTTGTCCCAAAAGCAGGTGACAATATGACAAGCCTTCATAAGCCATGAGTACTGAAGTGTTGAAATTTATGAGCTTGAGGTATTGAAAACGGGCTTTATTCGGTTTGTTTTGTTTCAGATAGGTAATTGCTTTTGAGATAATGATATCCTTATCATCCAGGAAGATGATTTCAAGTTCGGATAATACCTTTTTAGCTGATTTAAAATCTGATCTATTGGCATACATATTGGCAAGAGCAAGATCTATAGACTTTTTGGATAGCATTGCTTGCTCATTGTTTTGTTCAAAGTTTATGACTTTATTGATATTGGTATGTGCAGATACGTAATCCTGGGCAGCTGCCTGTGCATTTGCAAGCCCAAGAAACACATTGGGGTCCGGACCTGATTTGTCAATAATTTCCTGAAATAATTGAATAGCCCGAGGATAATCTTTCATCCATAATTGAACTTCAGCCATATTCAGCATGATCTCCTTATCATCCGGATACACAACAATTTGGGAGTGAAGAACTTCCAATGCTTCTTCATGAGAGCCAGCTAAACCCAAAGCGCGGGCAAGACAAATACCTGCTGTTTTGTTTTTTGGATTTTCCTGATAAACCTTTGAAAGAATTGAAGATGCCAAATGGTATTCTCCTTTATTCAAATGGCCAATACCTGCCTCCAGATCTGCTTGTGAATAGACACAATTAAACCAAAAGATTGTAAGAAAAAAGCTAATAATAATTTTTGTTGTTGTAGTCATTGTGCTGCAAACATATTCCAAATTCATGAACCACTTACCGCTATTTAGCACTGAAAAAAGAAGGAATAGTACCATTGTTTGGAGCTATGTTTCCAAAAAAAGAAGAAATGCTACCAAAAAAATAATAAGCAAAAAAAATCATGTGTCCGGCATAGCTTATATAGACAACCAGCTTATAAGGAAATGATCGAATTACAGTGAAATACAGTAAATCTTGTATTTGTACCAAAAAACTAAGGAATCCCTCCAAAAAAATAAAATCACCTATTCACCCTATACAATTCCCTTAGACTTGCAGAAAATTAATTAGCGATGAAAAACTTAAACTACGATGTTATTAATGACCTGAACGAATCAAGTCTCTCGGTCATCCTGGATGGCACTTTCACATGTGTACATGCCAGGGAATTTCAAAAATTTATTTTACCATTAGCCAGTAGCTGGGATTTATACATGGACTTAAAGGGTGTGGATAAAATGGATATCACCGGCATAAATATCCTGGTCGGCATTCATGAAACAGCCCGTAAAGCCAACAGATCTATCAAGCTAAATATCTCTACACAAAGTAATGTGCATAGGTTGATGGAATTGACACAAATGGATAGAAGGCTCAATATTTCAAAAGTAACAGTTTAAGTATGAAGTCTTCATTTATAAGCCAGGCCAGTTATTTGTTTGTTTGTCTATTCCTTGTAAACGTGGGGAACTATTTACTCAATCTTGTATTGGGAAGATTACTGGGTCCGGAAATATTTGCTGAAGTATCTATACTGTCGACTGTTGTTCTGATCATCTCATTTATAGCATTGGCATTCCAGTTGAGCAGTACAAAACATACTGCTAAAATATTATCTACGGATAAATCATTACTACCGGATGCTGCTAAATGGTTCAGAGAAAAATCAAAAACATCGGGTGTCGTTATTTTAATCCTACTGGGACTAACATTCATTCCTGTGACGGATTATTTAAATCTTCAAAGCCCTGTATCGTATCTTCTAATAATAGGCGGTATACCTGCATATTTGATCATGTCGGTAAACAGGGGGATTTTACAGGGTTCTGATAATATCAGGAAGCTGGGTATGAGTTATATTATCGAAATGCTGGTCCGTGTCCTAGTCAGTTTGTCACTTATAACGCTGTGTTTTGTTTCAGGAGTTGAATATTATTCCGAAGCAGTCGGACTTGGATTTTTATTGTCATTCCTGGCAGTCTATTATTTCAGCAGAGATACAAAAACATCAACAGAACATCAGGAAGAAAGAACATTTGACTCAAAAGAAATTGTTGCCTTCATGGTGATTGTCGGGTTTTATGAACTTAGCCAGATATTGATCAACAACAGTGACCTGATCCTTGTAAAACATTACTTCAGCAACTATGAGGCAGGACTCTATGCGAGTCTCTCACTCATTGGAAGGGTCGTATTTTTTGCGACCTGGTCTGTTGTCGGCATACTAATTCCGAGGGTAGTCCAGCTTCGAATGCAGAACAAGGATCACCAGGGTGTATTTATGCAGGCCATGGGTATTGTTTTTTCAGTAGCGATCCTGATAACTGCCACATGTTTCTTTTTTGACAAGCTGATTATTCAATTAGCATTCGGTCAGGAATATGTAGCTATGGCACATTTACTCTGGAAGTATGCGGCCTGTACAACACTATTCACTTGTGCCAATGTATTTTCCTATTACTATATGTCACTGGACAAATATTTGCCTGTGGTGCTTTCCCTTGGAGGAGGCGTTCTGCAGATTGTATTAATCATCATTTTTCACCGCTCAGTATCTCTGGTCATCCAGATGCAATTAATCGCCATGGGTATTCTCTTGATATCCATGCTTATTTATCACTTTAAAAATGTTTACAATAATGAAAAAATTAAAATTAGCAATCGTATCTCCTTATCCACCAGGTAAAGGAACCCTAAATGAATATGCTTATCACCTTGTTGACAAATTTGTCAATAAAGAGGATATAGCAAAACTTACAGTGATAGCAGAAAAGCTGGATGCTGACTTAAGTTATCCACAAGGAGAAGAGAATTCAAAACTGGAATTTGATCCTTGCTGGTCATTTAACAGCTACACAAACCTCTTTAGTATTCTGAAGTCTGTACGAAAGTCAGGAGCAGATATCGTTTTGTTCAATATCCATTTCCTGTCTTTTGGTGATAAGAAAATTCCAGCGGCCCTGGGATTACTTTTGCCTTTCATCCTAAAATTAATGGGCGTGAAGACCGTGGTATTATTGCACAATATTATTGAAAGTGTTGATCTTGATGCAGCGGGAATTACAAAGAGCAAACTACTCACAAAAATATTCAAGTTTACGGGGACTGTACTGACAAGATTCATTCTTTCTGCTGACCTGGTTGCTGTGACATTATCTCAGTATGTAGATATTTTAAGAGAAAAGTATAAAGCTGATAATGTTGCATTAATTCCTCACGGAACCTTTGATATACCGCTCAAACCAGAAGTGAGAACCAAAGCCAGTGAAAAAACGATAATGACTTTTGGAAAATTTGGCACATATAAAAAAGTGGAACACCTGATTGATTCTGTTATCGGTCTCAGGAAAAGAGTAGATCAAAAGATCAAGCTGGTTATCGCCGGAACGGACAACCCTAATGTCAAAGGATATCTTGAAAGTGTCCAGAACAAGTATCATGATGTAAAGGATATAATCTTTACAGGGTATGTCGAAGAAGAAGATGTTCCTGATACATTTCTTGATAGTGATGTTGTTGTTTTCCCGTATACCAGCACGACCGGAAGTTCAGGTGTCCTGCATCAAGCCGGAAGCTTTGGGAGGGCGTGTGTTATTCCCAATATTGGAGATCTTAAAGAACTCATCGAAGAAGAAGGATATACCGGTGAATACTTTGATCCTTTCGATCAGACATCATTGGAAAATGCTATTTACAATTTGATTACAGATGATAAGAGAAGATTCCTGAATGCAGAACAAAATTACAATGCAGCATGCGGACTTCCTCTCGATGATATTGCAGACTGGTATCTATTACATTTTTCTGCATTGACCGGAAATGACCAGAGAAAACCGGGCAGACAATTCAATAATAAAAGAAAGATTGAGATTGAGAAAAGGTTAACAGCTTCACTGGTATAAGAAAACTGAAGATGCTAATTTAATTTTTGGAGGGCGACCTGTTATTTTCGAATATTTGGGCTGCCCTTTTTTCTTTTCCTTTTTTATTGATAATACCGAATTGTGTTTGAGGCCATCTTCTCCAGGGCAACTTACCAAAGACATAAGGTGGAGCCTGATGAAAATCATTCAATGTCCAGAAAGCATAACTTATATTTTCCTCTGCACAGCTTTCAATGACATATTCTAATAAAGCAGTTTGTTTCCTTTCAGCTTTTCCCTGAGTACCCGGGAACCAATTGAAAGTAGACAAGCCGAATTCCTGGAGATATAAGACCCTGTTTCCTACTTTATTTTTCAGCATGCTGATATCGTTCTTTAATTGATCAGCTGGTTTATAGAAATGAAAAGAGACAATATCAACTTTGTCTTCAAGGAGATCAGCATAATCAGCATTTGACCAACCAATTGTTACCAGGTGGTTGGGATCATAAAATTTTATCCTGTCCACGATATAGCTCAACCATTGAAGAACCTTTGTTTTAGAATGATTATCAAAGTCAAGGTCTGGTTCGTTCTTTATATCCCATGCCAGTATCGCTTTATTATCGGTATATCTTTTAACAATAGAACGAAGATGTTTATCTGCATTCGTGTATGACAGGTGGCTATAGTCGGGGTTAAAATCAAAGAGAGTCGGGATCAGGTAGAGGTCATACTTGTTTGCGAGTTGCATGACTGTATCCAGTTGTAAAAGTCTTTGTGGTTCAACATTGGATCCACCAAAAACCGGGTAGGGTATGAAAACCCTGATTGTATTTAAACCAAAAGATTGAATCCGTTTGAAATCTTTATCAATGGTTTCCTTGTCAAAATTAAGCCACATTTCAAACCAGGGATTTTCAGCAGGATAATAATTGACACCTTTTGATTCAAATGGCTGGTTATCTTTTAAAAGATCATTTCCTTTAACACTGAAATTATTGATATCGTCTGCAACAGTTTCTTCAGGTTCCACTTCAGAAACTGTCTGAACCCACTTAAAAACCTTCCAGAATCCTTCTTCCAGCAACATCAAAACGTCTATATCTACGATCGTACTTATGTCAAGAACAAGTTGATTGTCTTTATAAACATGTTTGTAGACAGGTACTTGTTTATCAGTAAAAGCGACAAATTGCTGGTCGGTACTGACCAAATGGAAGTTTAAATTGTGAGCAGCATCTATTTGGATGACATGAGATCCGGATGTCTTATTGTTCTCGATATTTTTTCGAACATCCTGAAAGAGGGATTCAGAGAAATGATCTTCAAGCAGATGAAACGAATTATGTTCCAGGGAGTGATTATAGGACCTCCATGATTTCAGGTAAGCATCTGTAACCTGCTCCATGATTTTGTCAGAATTTAATCCCCCGGTAAAACGAGGTGATGTCTGAAGACTAACAAAGGGCGTGTGATTTTCATAAAAGGTATCAGGAACAGGTTCGAATGCATATTTTTCTGCCCCGGTTCTGAAGAAAACGATTATAGAAGCAAAGATCCAGAGAATTACAATGAGAGTAAAGATAAGCGCAAGACTTGCCAGGATTCTATGTTGTAATTTATGCTTCACGTTCAATCAGCGGTGGTTTTAAGCGTAGTTTTAATGCCTCCTCCAGAAGCTTCGAATGTTATTTTTTGATTCATGAATCCCTCAGGTATGATATATTGAGCATAGCCCTGGTCTGATTCTATGGTCCTTTTAAGTTCGCCTGATTCTGAGATGATCCTGAAAGTTATTGGAGTACCGTCAGCAATAATTTCATCCATATTCCCATATATAGGACCTGCTGTCAATGTGTTTTTTGATTCATTATAATCAAGTGGCATTGAAATGATATATTGTTTGAACTCGAGATCTATTGTATTGCTTGATATCCCGTTTGCCAGGATTGCTTTGAAAGAATACAATCCTGGATTATCCGGGTTTTTTACATTTGCTTGTATCGTGCCATCCAGGATCATCGCAGAATATTCTCCAGTTTTTTTATTTCCCTGATATACAAGTATACGTGCACTGCTTCCATCAGGAATCTGATTCCCGTATGTGTCCAGGATCTTTTCACTTGTTAAACTGAAGTATTGTCTGGGGTTTGCATATGGTGTGTAAAATTCTGCTCTGATCGTTATTTGACCCGGAATTTCAGGAATAACCTCGATTTCACTTGCTGAAGATCTTGCAGAATTCAAGCTGGAGACAATGATCATTTTACCTTGTTCTGGTGGACCAGATGTATAAGTATAACTATGAAGCTTCCCCAGGCGACTTGACCTTCTTTCCGATTTTCCTGAATAATTTTCAATAGCATATTGCATGTCGAGGGAGTCACTTATTGGATTTCCATAAGAATCTTCCGGAACACTCACGATCATGGATACTTCTTTTCCATCAGGCAGAATGGTTTTGGGTCCAGCAAATGAATGGATCTTTTTTTCAGGCGGACCGTTTCTCAGGTTAATTATTTTGTGATCCAGAACTTCAGCGGATATTGTATTCAAATAAATATGTACCGCCCCGCTATTTTCTGTCAGGAAGGTGGGGATAGACACGGTCTGGTTCTCTGTTTTATTTTGGAGGGGTATAGTTACAGTACCTGACAATGATGACCATACAAGGAAATAATTATTGGATAGATCCTCCAACTGAAGTTTGATTTCAATATTTTCACCGACTCTGAAATCTTCTTTTTCAAGCTGTATTTTGCCTTCAGGGAACGGAGCATTTTCCTGGCTCACATTATCACATGAGACAATCCAAAGTAAGAGCGATATGGCAATATATTTAGAATACATCGTCATTCAGAATAGATTGATGTCGTAAAAATATTCTCGCTCAATTCAATGCCTACTGAGGCATCCTTATCATCATAATAAAGCGATCTTTTCTGTTCTTGTTTGGCACGCCTGTAATAGAGGGATTCGTTCATGTTCTTACCATTGACATACAGGTCTTTTAGCATGGCATCGTATAATACTGATACAGAATGATATTGATCACTATGGTGTTTGAATGCTTTACTTCTTTGTTGTAACACACCTTCAGGAAGGTAGATCTTTTCCAGCCAAAACAATTCATCCTTGTCATTATAATATCCAAGCTGAACCTGTGGTATAAGAACGACTTCTGTACCATAATTATGGAACTCTCCTGAAATCTGGCCTGATTCATACTCTACATTGCTATAACCTGTAGCCATATATCCCTGGAAATCCGTCACTGTAGTCCTGGCAAATATTTCAATGGATGCCGGAGCAATCGAATCAAATAATTCTTTAGTCTTTAAGGCAGGCGCAAAATCAATTCTGAAGTTTGTCTTTTGCCACGGGGCAAGATGATGATTTAGCATATCGGTTGTACCATGCCGAATTATTTCCTGACCCGATGAATCATACAATACACCTTCCAGAACCAGGAATGCCGGGTCATTATCTACATTTATAGCTTCACCGATAATGAAGTAATTGTCCTCATGCTTAACGAGGCGTGCCTGGCTGATTACAACCTCGGGCCTGTCAATGATATCTTCATGTAAAAGCCTGCTTGTATTCAATTTTCTTTTACCATGTTTATGGCGGTCAATAACAGGGATGCTGGTTAGTTTGTCCGGAGGGATATAAGGCTCGGGTTGCATTGGCACCAGGTACCAAAAAAGACCTTTTTTTATAAGTTCAAGATCATGTTCAGAATTGTATTCCATCAAAGAAGTTGTCCATTCAGCATTGATCGATGCTTTATACCTGTCTTTAGTAATTGGATGTAAATCCCTGATATCAATATTTTTGAGTTTGGCATATGATGACAGGATACCAGTCTGTAATGATAACTGAACCTGGTATTCATCCCAGTCTGGTCTTTGGTCAGGATCGATTAAGGCATATGCTTTTTGGAAATCTTTATAATCCAGGGCATTGAAATAAGCATTGACCAGGTTTTCAGGACTTGTTCTATCATCATTATTGTAATAATAAATTAAGCCTGAAGCCAGGATAACTATTGCCAGGATAATTGCCCAAAGGCCATTCATAAACATCAAGGTATAAGAGCCTGCCTTAAATAAAGGGCTTTTCTCCGGGACACCTTTGTAACTGAGTAATGAACGACGGTTGAATAATAAAACGAATAAACACAGGAAAAAGCAGGACACTGGAATAAGCCCCCACATCATTTTTTGATATCCCGGGATATTCTTTTCCGGCAGTACAATTGGCAGTTTGTTTACATCAGGTCTTTCCCAGATAATTATATTATTATCCAGCTGCTGTACCTTCATCCAACCGGAATAGAAAAGGAGTGGATCATAAAACTTATCATTGGAGAAAATATATTTAAGATTGAATTTTTCAGGAAGAGTTAGAAATTGACGTAGCGCCTCCAGTCCTTCATCGCCCAGGTATTTGGCATTTTCAAGTCGTTCTACGGCACGTGAGGTCATCTCTGAAAGCCTGCGTACAGAATGATAATTGCCATCCACACTCAAAGCATTTGTGTTAGCAGACAGCCAGGCCATTTGGTCTCCGAAACCGAGTGTAAGGTATCTCCATTTATAATGCTGGTCTACATTTAAGAAACTGACTATGGGATCAATATCAATCTTATCAGGCTGTGTATTTACGAAATACCTGAAATTGGTTGTCAGGATGCAGCAAATAATGGTTCCGGTAAATATGAAACCCAAAATAAAGCGATAAAGATTTCTGTACGGTGTGAGTTTGTTTTTAATAATCTTTAATAAATGAGCCATAAACAGGCCCCAAAATGGAAGAGAGAGAATCGTAGCCCAATAGGTAAACCTGTCCAGGGTTAATATATTAAAAGCATTTTCTCCGAGCATTAACCTGGGAACAGGTGTTGTACCACCGGTTCCCAAAACGAACAAAAGGCTTATTGAAATTCCAATGAAGATGTTTCGTTTTTTCCAGATTGTGAAGAAAAGAAATGGCAGAAAAAACAACATCATTCCCCATGGTATGACAAAGAAAACAAGACCTGAAGAAAGTACCTCAATAAACGAGTCCCTTGATCCGTGGGGTATTGGAACTTGAGTGATAGGATCCGACTTTGACCAATACCAGTAAGGAAAAATGACAATGATCGTCAGGACAACAATGGATATGGACAACAGGATTACCCTTGGTATACTTTTCCAGGTTTCGGCAAGGAAATCCCGGATATGAATAATCCTGTTTATTTTCTTTTCCTGGGCATTATCTATAACAGCTAATCCCAGTACGGGGAAAATAAAAAAGACAAGACCAAAAATCGTCGTTACATGGTGTGTGCAGGATGTCAAAGCAAGTAGTGCCAAGCCAAAAATCAAATGGCTGGACTTCCGGGATCTTATCCATTTATATAGTTCCGGACAAGCATTTAGCAAAAGAGCAATTCCCGTAATGCTGGGCAACTGTCCGAATATATGCATGGCTTCCGTAAAGGATGTTGAAAATACTGCAAGGATAACTGCCCATCCGGCAGATTCCTGGTCCACCCAAAGTTTACTGAACTCATAGACACCTCTCAAAAAGAGGAGCATGGCAATGACTGACCAAAGGATCAATCCACCCTTCAGACCGATCAGGAAAGAAAACAAGGCGATTACATGATGAACAAAGGGAGGATAGCTTGTGATTGTAAAGCCGGTATACCATCGCTGATCCCATGTTGAAAACCAGTTTTCTGCGTAGTGATCAGCAAAGAAGATATGGACATAGGCATCATAAGTTGACTCAAATGTGAAAAACACATTGGTGCCATGGAAGATTATTCCAAGGAAAAAAGCAAGATAGAGGTACTTGTTTTCTTTCATATTGAATCTGCAAGATACGATCGCTTATTAATAACGCCAGTTTTAGCTGTGATCGGTATTTTAAAAAAATAGAAAACCATACCAAAAAACGTAGACTAAGACCTGCTCATCGAAAATCAAATTTTCTGCCCTTAAATCCATTCAGATTTGAATCAAAATTACAACAATGAAGAATGGAATAATCGTACCATGTTACAACGAAGCACAGAGATTACCTCTCGAGCAATTTGAATCTTTCATTAATAATAATGAAGATTATCTACTTTGTTTTGTCAATGACGGCAGCAAAGACAATACCCTGGAATGTCTCCAGGATTTTTCAAAGAACAACCCTGAACGTATAAGAGTATACGATATGCCTCAGAATGGTGGAAAAGCAGAAGCTGTCAGAGCCGGGGTATATTATTTACTTGATCACACTAATGTAGATACCATTGGTTTTCTGGATGCTGATTTATCTACAGATTTCGCCGACTATACAAACCTTGTAAATGAATTGAGCCGGGATGCTTCCAAGAAACTTGTATTTGGATCACGTGAAAGCAATGAAGAAAACCAGATTGAAAGAAATGGTTTTAGAAATATCATCTCTTTTGTAATAGGGATTTTGATCAGAGCGATTTTAAAACTTCCAATAAAAGATTCACAATGTGGTGCGAAGGTTTTCCGAAGAGATGCAGCCAGCTTTTGTTTTAACCAGTCTTTTGTGACCAGGTGGTTGTTTGATGTTGAACTGTTTATCAGAATGAAAAAGGCATATGGTAAAAAGGAAACTATAAAACTCATTAAGGAAGTGCCTCTAAAGAGATGGGTCCATGTTGACGGATCCAAAATTGGACTAAAAGACTCCCTGGTAATTCCTTCCCAGCTATTGAGCATTGCATTGACTTACAATCTTACACCTAACTATTACAACACACTACAAAGAGCAGCAGTATTAGGATTGATGGTTTTGCAAATGGCAGGTATAATTGAAGATATAGGAGAGATTTAATCGATTGTTGTAGTATAAAAGACAGAATAAAAATGCACCAAAAGAGGATGCATTGAAGGGTGTCTTAAATTCAAAGAGCCGCAGATATCTGCTGGCTCTTTTTTTGTTTTTTTTGTTTTTTAGCTTTAGGCGAGGACGCCCAAAGCAACCATGTAGCCCAAAACAGCCAGCTGGTGGTTTCTTCAGGCATCTTGCCTGAAGAGGGGTTTTTTTTCAGCTTTAGGCGGGGACGCCTAAAGCAACCATGTACCCCAAAGCAACCAGCTGGTGGTTTCTTCAGGCATCTTGCCTGAAGAGAGGTTTTTTCAGCTTTAGGCGTGGACGCCTAAAGCAACCCTGTAGCCTAAAGCAACCAGCTGGTGGTTTCTTCAGGCATCTTGCCTGAAGAGAGGTTTTTAGGTAGAATCTAAAATTTTGTTAATTATCTGCAGTTTGTTTTTTGGTTCTTTAAATTGCAATTGAAGACTTAATAATAGAGATGTCAATCAATAAACTTATAGCCTTTATCCTTCTCCTAATGTTTTTTACTTCCTGCGCCCGAAAGGTTTATTTTCTGGAGGCCAATAAGATTGAATACCTGAATGCAGAAGAAAGTGTTGACACAGACCTGGAGTTTGCCAGTTATTTTGCGGGGGACGCTATTGACTATATCATTTTTGAAATGGATCTGAAAAACAGGAGTGATGACACCCTTACGGTCTCTTACAAGGATATAAGTCTCAGGATAGAGAATATGAAAACTTCTGAAGTAATTAACTGGGAACCATTATGGAAAGAGAATGTGATTAAGTCACTTGATGATATTCAATCTGAGGAAAGAGTCAATAAGAGAGCTCGTGATATTGGTAATGCTTTTGACCTGGGCTTAAACTTATTGATGATTGGAACAAATGGATACCGCGCTGTTGATGCTATCTTTTATTCCATGGATGTGGCTTCAGTCATGATGGAAGATGCCAGGTCGCATAAGTTATTAACCGGTTCCCTTGAAGAAC
>JABDPK010000183.1 GCA_013042795.1 Saprospiraceae bacterium
TCCTTGACAGCATTTTTGTCTTCTTCAGAGGCTTCATTCTCAAGTGCATTTTTATAGTTGGCTAATTCATGCATGAGTAAAAATGTACTTCCTCTTAATCCGGATGGTCCCAGGTGTGATATAGCCCATGCATGAGGATTCAGTTTGGCGTATTCATTTTCAAGCTCAGACCAGTAATTCAAACCGGGAGAACCGGCTTTTATACTTTTTTCAAGCTGCGCCTTTCTTCCCATGAATGATTCATTATGCAATCCTCCCATGATACCATTGTATGCCTTGATGGAATTTGAAAGATTGTTGATTGTACTTAGCTGTTCCTGTGCTTCCCGCACCATGCCTTCGTCGTCTTTGATCATATTGTATTCATCAAGCAGCATATCTCTCCTGTTGGTAATGAACTTCAATAGGTACTTGTAACGATGATCCCTGTCGTATTCCAATTGGGCTACTGTGCGGTATCTTTCAGTTCTTCCAGGATTTCCGACAACGAAAACAGGTGTGCCTTCATGAACTCCATCTGTATTGAATTCAAAATAATTGGCAGATGAATCGACAGGTTTTCCATTTTCATCGTAAGCCCGCCAGAAGGTACAATCTAGATTATAGCGCGGAAATGTAAAGTTGTCAGGATCACCACCGTAAAAGCCAAGATCGTTTTCAGGAAGAAGTACCAAGCGGATATCGTTGTAACGCTTGTATCCATAAATTGAAAATTTGCCTCCTGAGTAAAATGTAACTGTTTGTAATCTTAATCCTTCCCATCCTGTTTTACTTCCATATTCCTCTTCGATACTTTGAAGAGCTGCCGACCTGAGCTCCAGTAGTTGAGCATCATTTTCAGCATTGGCAATAGCTGCATTCACCTTTTCTGTAATGTCTTCCACCATAAGAAGTTGCTCGACAAACAAGCCTTCAAGTTTACGCTCATCTTCCAGATTACTGGCATAGAATCCATTCTTGTCAAAGTTCTCATCTTCCTTTTGTACTTTGATGGCTTCTCCTCTTGAACAATGGTGATTTGTCATTATAAGACCATTTTCAGAAACAAAGGATGCAGAGCACCAGGTCGCAAATCGTAAGGAAGATTTACGGACATCGTCGAACCATGCTTCATCTGCGTTAAAATTGTATGCTTCTGAGAACCATTCTTTAGGAGGATTTTCAAATGTCCACATTCTGCCAAGGTCAAATGGACTTGCTTCTTTTTCCTGTGCATGAACCATTACAGAAGGCAGACACAACAAGAGTAAAAAATATAGTTTAAGTTTCATATTTACTGATTTGTTAATATATGCTAATTTTTAAAAGCTCGAATTTACTCGATTTTCTGATTATTTAGAATCGAAATCCAGCAGATCATCAATTGTCTGAACGGATACAGCATGATAGTTATTCCTGGCGGATGCATAAATATCTTTTGCAAGAGCGATATTATCTGTCTCTTTTAAGGCCCGGTAAAGAGGTGTCAGGAATTTTCTTCGTCCAACATTTACAAGAAATGATCTGATTTGATCAATATTTTCTGCGAAATAACCGGATCTGATGCTTTGCTCGTACCATGCCGCGGCAATTTCAGAATTGCCTGAGTTTGAGAACTGGTACCTGCTATCAAGCACTGTCATTTCATCCATACCCAGGTCCGGGGCCAGGTTTCTTATGAAATGAAGCCATTCGTGAGTCGTCCAGTCCTGATCCAACAAGCTTCCATCTTTATAAAAGACACTTATTGCTTTCTCTACTTTTGCGAATTTATCCGATTCAAATTTGATAACAGATTCAGGAATACCCGGACCATATATCCATTCATTGACATTGACGTCCTCATCCAATTCATTGAGTAGGTTGTTATTAAGGTATTCCACGAACTCAGTCGTTGTAATCGTCTGAAACTTATGGCTTTCGAAATATTCGGTCAGGAATTTATCGAAACGGGATTTTCCAAATTTGGATTCCAGCATACCAAGGAAATAAGCACCTTTTTCGTAGGCAATATCTGTCATTCCATCATCAGGATCCCTGTCTTTAAGGTTTAATTTCAAGTGGGTATCAGCATGAGAATGCCCTATGTCATGTACATCGGCTTCAAGGTCCTGGTATCCCAGGACAGCAAGCATGGACGCATAGTCTTCTCCATACAAGGCTTCCATGATTCTTCTTTCAAAGTAGACAGTAAATCCTTCGTTGAGCCAAAAGTCATTCCAGGTGGCATTGGTGACCAGGTTTCCAGACCATGAATGCGCAAGTTCGTGAGCAATTAATGCAGTCAATGAACGATCACCTGCAATTATGGTTGGCGTAGCAAATGTTAACCGTGGATTCTCCATGCCTCCAAAGGGAAAGCTCGCCGGTAAGACGATCACATCATATCTTTCCCATAGGTATGGTCCATATAATTCTTCTGCTGCAATCAACATTTTTTCCATATCCGCAAATTCATAGATCGATTTTTCCAGCATACTTGGTTCAGCATATACTGCAGTTCTTGGACCGATTTCACCATATTCGATATCCCCGATTGCAAGTGCGATAAGGTAGGCAGGGATTGGTTGTTTCATTTCAAATTCATAAATGCCCTGGTCGTTTTTTTTCTTTGGATTACTTGCGCTCATGACAGCCATCATCTCCTTGGGTACTTTAATCCTGGCGTTATAGCTTACGCGAATACCCGGGCTATCCTGGCATGGTATCCACGTCCTGGTCAGGATGGCTTGTCCCTGCGTGAATAGAAAGGGTAATTTCTTATCAGTTGTTTGTTCAGCAGCAAGCCATTGCAAAGCAGCTGCTTCAGGTCTTGTCCTAAACTCAATTGTGATAATCCTGGAATCGGGGACAAGAGGTATATGAAGTGCCTGCCCCAAATATATAGTGGGATCTCCGTAGGACACCTCTATGTTTTCTCTTTCATTGCACGAAACCTTGATAATATCCAGATCACGGGTATCGAGAATGATTTCACTGGCATTTTCATGAGATATATGTAATTGTACTTTTCCAGATAACACTTTTTGCTTAAAATCAGCTTCAAGGTCAAGGTTAATATGGGTGACCAGGGCTTCATGAGGGTTTGAGAAACTGTGGTGATCCTTCCTGTCGGGACTTGAATAAGTACTTATTTTTTCTATCGAATTTGTACACATAATGAAAATTAAAGGAATGAAAATGATGAATTTCTTAAACATACTTTTTCCTGGATAAGGTTTGTAATAAACATTCTTAATCGAATGGCTCACAAATATAGTGGATTGATAAGTTAGAAGTAAGTCAAAGAAAAAACTCAGGACAATGTAATAAGCAGAATAGATATTTCAGGACTTAAGGTTTTGAAACCTGCTTCTCTTAAGACATCAAACCAGGGTTAAAAGAAGTCATGTAAAGCAGATAATTACAAGGCTTCAAATCCCTTTTTAATTTCATATATAGATTACTTCTATGTATATTGCATTGGTTTAAAATTTATTAAATTTTACGATTTTAATTAATATATAATGAGAACAAGCAAAAGCCTTCTTCTTTCACTCCACACCTTGTGCTTGATTATTGCTACCGCTACTACTGTATATTCTTCCGAAAAGCCTGATTTTATTGGTGATTCGGCTTCAGGAGCATTGGGCGGAAATGTGATTTCATCTATTCATTTCAGTATGGATTCGTGTTCAGCATGGATTTTAGCTGGGACAAGGCTGGATTATTCAGAATTTACTGCTACTGGCGATCTGGATCCTGAATGTTCCGATATCACTGTTCTGGGAGGGCATTTATACAGGGAAAACCCTGAGGTAAACTTTCATTCCTGTACGCCAGGTATTAATGATACACCAGCGATGTGTATCAGTTCTGATGAAGATTGCGACTTTAATGCAGGGGATGAAAAATCACTCAGGATAGATATTGAGATATCACCTGGTCCTTCCGGTCTTGCCAGTCTGAGCAGCATGTCATTCTATGAAAGGGCACCGGAAATGTTTGTTTTTCTGGATGGCCCTTCCGGATTGAATAACTACCCGACAAAATATGCGATAAGAATTCTCAAAGGAGCCACAGTTGTATATCAAAGTGAAGATATTGTTACAAACAGGGATTGGACACTTCAAAGTTTCGATTTTGAAAATAATCCCGGGTTGACTGTAGATCAAACCACAATATTTACTATCGAGATGCTGGCTTACTGCCTTATAGATAATGGTGGCACTAATACTGCCTGGGATCTTGATGAATTAACGATTAATTCTGTTTGTTATAATGATCCTATTGATGGAGGAATACTTACTACTCTAGATGGATCAGAAGAAATCAGTCTCTGTACACAGGATGGGCAATCGGATGCTTTCGATGTCATTTTAACCGGAAATACAGGAGTTTCAGGTCAATGGATAATAACTGATGCCAATGATTTTATCATTGATACAAGCATGTCTCCATTATTTGATTTTGAAGGATCACTCCTGACAACATGCAAGATATGGCATCTGTCATTTGAAGGTCCTTTGCTGGGGGTTGAAGTAGGCAACAGTATTACCTCGATAAAAGGATGTGCAGCTTTATCCAACCCGATCGTTGTGAATAAAACATCAGCATCAGGAGGTGTATTGATGACTTACGGTGGTGAAACCAACCTGGAGATATGCAATAATGGAGTCACCCAAACGACTATAGATGTCATTGTTTCAGGGGCTTCAGGAGGATTATCTGCCTGGCTTGTTACGGATCAATTTGGGAACATCATTGATATCCCGGTATCCGTACCATTTATACTTGGAAATATCAATGCAGATATCTGCATGTTGTGGCATGTGACATACGATGGTGTGCTCAATGGCCTTGTGACAGGAAATAATACTTCACAGTTGTCTGGTTGTTACGCATTATCCAATCCGATCACCGTCAATAAATCCACTGTTGAGGGAGGCGTCCTCAATACCGTTGACGGAAGTACAGATGTCGTATTATGTATTGAAAATGGTGTTGCCCAGAATATAGATCTCATAATAAGTGGAAATGCAGGTGCTGAAACAGCATGGGTCATTACCGATGCAGACTTAAATATTATTGATATTCCGACTGCTCTGCCCCTGTCTTTTAATGAAAACGGTCCAGCCCAGTGTATCATTTGGCATATAAGTCATGATGGTTCCCTGGCAGGTCTGGATGTAAATGGAAACGTTGCAGACCTAACAGGTTGTTTTGCCCTAAGTAACGGGGTTACAGTGCATAAAAATACTACTTCATTCACCCAGATTTCCCTTATATCCGGCGTGACAGATACTACCTTGTGCCTGGCAAATGGAGAACCAGGATTAATAAACTCTATCAACAGCCCTGTCGTTACTTCTTCTTCTGCCTGGGTTATTTCAAATGAAAACGGGGTCATCCTCGATGTTGTGACAGGTTTGCCTTTTGATTTCACAAATTTCAGTATACCTCTTGCAAATATCTGGTTTGTTGTTTACGAAAATATAAATGGTCTTGAGCAAGGTCAGAATGTGAATGATCTATCAGGATGTTTTAGTCTGTCCAATCCTGTAACTGTGAATATAATTCGACTTGATGGCGGGATATTGACGACAGTCGATGGTAATATATTTGTCAATCTTTGTCTTGAAGATGGATCATCCCAGGATGTAGATTTTGTTTTGAACGGAAACCTTGGTGCCGTATCTGAATGGGTGATCACCGATTCCAATCTTAATGTATTAGGCGTTCAACCAAGTTTGCCACTGAATTTTGATGATGACGGACTTGCACAATGTATAGTCTGGCATGTGAGCCATAATGGATCTTTAACCGGTCTTGAATTGAATTCAAAGCTGGATGAATTAAACGGATGTTATGCATTGAGTAACGGTGTAACGGTTAACAAGAATACAATATCAGAAAAAGAAATAAGCCTGATTTCAGGCGCTGTTGATACTACATTGTGTATGGGTGATGGACTTCCTGACCTCATCTTCGCGATTCAAAGTTCGTCACCTGGTTATTCAACATCATGGGTTATTACGGATGCGAATGGTATTATACAGGAGATACCTGCGAGCCCGCCTTTCGATTTGTCAAATTCAAATTTGCCTTAGGTGTTTATATGGTCTGTCGTTTATGATGGCCTCATTGGTCTTGAAGTCGGAGAAAGTGTGAATAGTCTGACCGGATGTTTCAGATTGTCCAACCCGATTGTTGTACAAATGGAATCTGCTTCTGGTGGATTTATTACAGTTGACGGGGAAGTATTTATTCAAATTTGTGAAGATGACCTTCAAAATAATATTCTTGAAGTCACTCAAATCAATCAAATTGGCACCAATTCAAATTGGGTTGTTACAGATGCTGGTGGAACAATTGTTTCGACACCAGCAGGTCCTTCCGTCAATATTGATGTCTTACCGGCTGGGACATACTCGATTTTTAATGTAATGTATAATACAGTCTTGTCAGGTCTTGTAACCGGTAATCATATTTCGGATTTGACTGGTTCTTGTTTTTCATTATCCAATTCGATCACGGTCGTTAAGGATATAGCAATTGCTGGAACGATAAGTACTTTGTTGGGAGATGATATTGAATTATGCATCAGTGGATCAATACCTCCCAATATTGAAATAAATATTACAGGTAACGCAGGTGCATTTTCCAGCCTGTTAGTACTGGATGCTGCCGGAAATATATTGGATATCGTTGGTAGCAATTCCATTATACCCAACCTTGCATATGATGAATGTTATGTTAGACACCTGGCATACAGTGCAAGTTTTACGGGACTTACAATAGGTCAGAATATTTCGGATTTTTCGGGTTGTCATGAATTGTCTAATGCTATACGTATTGGCAAAGCAATTGTAGATGGTGGATTATTAACTTCCGGAGGTGCTACATTTCTTGACAGATGTGTCAAGGAAGGCGATCCTTTGTTTGTGAATCTTGAGTTGAGCCAGGAAAGCGGAGATAATATGCGATATGTGC
>JABDPK010000185.1 GCA_013042795.1 Saprospiraceae bacterium
ATGGTCGCTTCTATGACGACACTACCCGTGATCGGGGTTCCCATTAAATCCTCAAACTCTATTGATGGCTGGGACTCAGTATTATCTATATTGCAAATGCCAAATGGTATACCTGTGGCAACAGTTGCGCTTAATGGAGCAAAAAATGCAGGCCTGCTTGCTGTGAGAATACTTTCTTCGGAGAATAAGGAACTTGCCGGTAAGCTAAAGAAGTATCATAAAGATTTGGAAGAAGCAGTAATGGAAAAGGCCAGAAAAGTTGAAAACTTATCCGGCCGGTAATTATATCGTTTTAAATCATCTCTATTTAGGACCTCCCTTATTTAGGTCTCAGGCTAAACTCTACCCTTCTGTTGAGTGATCTTCCTCTTAAACTTTCATTGCTGTTAATTGGTTGACTTTCACCATAACCAATGAAACTCATAGATTCAGCATTAATACCTTTTTGAAGCAAGTATTGATAACAGGCTTCTGCACGTCTTTCTGACAGCAACTGGTTATTCACCGCGGAACCAACATTATCCGTATGACCTTCAATGAGAAGATTATAGTTAGGGTATTTTATCAGAATGTCACCAATCTGATTCAGTATCGGGAACGATTGAGGTCTGAGCGTTGCTTTACCTGTATCGAAAGAAACAGCCCTCATGGCCAACTCTAGTACAGACAGGTCTTCCTTTGCAATTTCCGGGCAACCATTGGACCCGACAGAACCTTTTGTATTCGGACATTTATCACGGCTGTCATCTATACCATCACCATCTGAATCCGGACATCCGTTCATCACTGATAACCCGGGTATATTCGGACATTTATCATCCAAATCAGAAACGCCATCACCATCAGCATCAGGACAACCCATCGCATTCCTTGTTCCTTTAATATTCGGACATTTATCCTCATCATCCGCAATGCCATCACCATCCTTATCTTCCAGCACTTTTGGACAACCATTATTATCTGCACTACCTTTCATATCCGGACAATGGTCAAGATGATCTGCCACACCATCCATATCCCTGTCCTTGGATTCCGGACAACCATTGTTTTCTTTGGTACCTTTCATATTCGGACATTCATCTATACTGTCAGATATACCATCCTCATCTGTATCAGGGCATCCTTTGAAAATGGCCAGTCCAAAAACAGACGGACAGTCATCCCTGTAATCAGCAATTCCATCTGAATCGGTATCCGGACAACCTTTTAATTCTTTTGATCCGGCTAGTTGCGGACATAGATCAATATCATCTTCCAAACCATCCCCATCACTGTCATTTAACAATAGATCTTCTTCTTTTTCATCCATCTCCTCTTCTTTTTCCATTTCTTTTTCCTCAACCGGGACAGGATTGCCAAACAAATAAACAAAGCCAATACCATGATGCAGGTTATTCCTGTCATCTTCCAGTGAATACCGATATTCAGATTGCCAGTTTATATATGCATTTTCGCGAATCTTGAAATACACGCCTGCACCAAAGGGGACCTGGATATTGAACTTTCCTTCATCCTCCTGTACTCCACCAACTCCGGCCATCAAATAAGGTGTCACGACAGTTTCCGGTTTGTAAAACAAGTATTGTACCTGGGCATCAATGCCGTAAACCTTTCTGTGACTAAATCCTTTTTCGTTTGAATCAGTAGAGACAATTCCTGCTTTTATTGGTACAACAAGGTTTATATTCTCCTGTAAACTTTTTTGAATACCGATCTCGAAGCCATGATGGTAGGATTTGAAATTTGAAATATCTCCTCCATTCTGTGACTGGTAGTCCATAAATAATGCTTTGAATGAAAGCCCATATGGATAACCCGGGTTTTGCGCATTGATTGCGGTCAGTAATGAAAAACCAAGAATTAGAGCCAGAAACAAATTCCTCATCGTACAGCTAGATTTTGAAGCGTAAAGTTAATACATATTCTTAATATCAATATAGATTAGTATTAAAACATTAAGATTAAAGCAAATATATTTTATGTTGAAAAACAGCAGGTTATGTAACTGAATTATTCTATCGATTCAAAATATCCTGTTTTCCTGTTCTTTTGGACATTGTCCCAATGAAAATAACGTCCATTCATGGCAATATATACACCCGGGGGAAGGACCTGAACAAATGCAAGTGCAGAACCGAGATTAAAAAACCCATCAGACGAGGTACCGAATGCAATTGGTATCATTGCACCTGTCAAAACGATGGTTTTTCCTTCAATACTTTTATTGGCAAGGTAATGTGCAGTATCGACAATCGTATCGGTCCCATGGGTTATAATTATTTTATCTCTGACAGCCTTTTTACATTGGTAAAGGATGATCTCCCTTTCGACATCTTCCATTTCCAGGCTATCAACCATCATTAATGTTTTAATGTCCAGGTTCAGAGTTGATCTGCCTTGTTCAAACATTTCTTTCAGGTGTGTATCCTTGAAATAAAGTTTCCCCGTAATAAAATTATACTCTTTATCAAAAGTCCCACCGGTCACAAAAATCTGTATTGAATCATCCATGAAAAGTTGCGTATAAATTGATATTTAGAATAAAATGATTTAAATAATCAAAATTAAAATAGATATTCTTTTTACCGCATTCAAATATTTAATTTTGTCATATATAAAATCACTTAATGTCAAAACACCTACTCTCAGGAAGGCTTCAGAATATGTCGGAGTCGGCTACGATTAAAATGGCTCAAAAAGCAAGAGATTTAAAAGCTCAGGGTATAGATGTCATAAGTTTAAGTCTCGGCGAACCCGATTTTGATACCCCGCAACATATAAAAGATGCAGCAAAGCAGGCATTGGATGACGGGTACACCAAATATACACCGGTACCGGGACTGATGGAACTCCGTGAAGCTATCTGTGCTAAATTGAAAAGAGATAATGGACTTGAATACAGTACCTCCGAGATTTGTGTTTCCAATGGTGCAAAACAGTGTATTGCAAATATCTGTCTCAGTTTGCTTGATGAAGGTGATGAAGTGATCATTTTTACCCCCTACTGGGTTTCCTATTTCGAAATTGTCAAATTTTCCGGTGCAAAACCTGTTACATTATATGCTGGGATCGACAAGGACTACAAAGTAACACCAGATCAGCTTGAAGCAGCAATAGGGCCAAAATCCAAACTGATCATATTCTCCAGCCCCACGAATCCGACAGGTTCTGTTTACAGCCCTGCAGAATTGAAAGCATTGGCAGGTGTCATCTCCAGGCACAAGGACTTATTTGTGATTTCAGATGAAATCTATGAATACATCAACTTTACTGACAATTCGGTAAGTATTGCAACATTTGAGGGCATGAAGGACAAGACCATTATCGTAAATGGAATGTCCAAGGGTTTTGCCATGACAGGATGGCGACTCGGGTTTATGGCAGGACCACAATGGATTATCTCGGCCTGTGCAAAGGTCCAGGGGCAATTTACTTCAGGTGCCAGTTCGTTTGGTCAGAAAGCAGCTGCCTATGCATTGAATGCTGACCTTGAACCTACAAAGTCGATGGCCAGGGAATTCAAGAAACGAAAGCAGCTTGTCAAGGAATTGCTAGAAGATATTGATGGCATAAAAACCAATGATCCCGACGGCGCATTCTATTTCTTTCCGGAAATATCTTCCTTTTTTGGACGCAGCAATGGCTCCAGGACCATCGAAGATGCCAATGAGTTTGTTGATGTTCTGCTTGATGAAGCCAATGTGGCAGTTGTTACGGGTGAAGCATTCGGAGATCCCAATTCATTCAGGATTTCTTATGCCACCTCAGAGGATATCCTGAAGGAAGCTCTAAAGCGAATGAAAAATGTACTTAGCACTTACAAGTAATTAAAGCTAATTAAACTTGTCTTTGTCAGTTTGGAAATGAAATGAATCTTTGATTGGATGGAATCCTATTCCTTTTCATTTTCTCTTTTCAACAATTCTTCCATAACGCGATCCAGCTGATCACCTCCAACATTCTTCATCAGGATTTCCCTGTTTTTATCAAGTATGAAAACCTTGGGGGTGGATTGGACATTGTATTTTAGTTTGAACCTGGATTTGTGAAATTCATCTGCGGCATTGATAAAACCCAACATATCTTTCTCTTTAACGTACTCCCAGCAATCCTTGACTTTTTCCTGGTGTTTTGAACATATTGCAAATGTTCTTATGCCCCTGTCTCGCCACTTTTTATCGAACTCTATAAAATCAGGCATTGTCTTTTTACAATGCCCACAATCCGGTGACCAGAACAACAGCACCAGGTATTCATATTCGATATCACTGATTGAAATCGGATTATTCATCTCATCATATACTGTAATATCCGGACCTTGTTTTCCTATCAGTACAGGTCTGACTTTATTTGCATTATCCTCCAGTTTTAAAAGGTTTTCTTCTTCCACCCAAGGTGCTTTACCCTTACTGTAATAATTATCCACCAGGTAGACATAGATCGCATCATAACCTACGATCTTTGACTTGGCATACGTATTTAAAAAATGACTCAGGTAGTATTTGAATGATTCTTCAGATGGACTCATCCAGTGCAAAAGTGAGTCTATCGTGTTGCAAATACTATCAGGATGATTGGGCGTGAGTTTATTCAGATAATAATCTATTCTTTGATGAAGGAATGGTGTCCGTAAGCTGACCGGGTTATCCAATTCAATGTTATCAAAATAATGTTTCCTGTAATACAGATATTTTTGAATGCCACCCTCATCCGTATCTTCAAACTCCGGTGAATCAATATTTATATTGGCTTTAAGCAACAGAGCAGCTACTGATCCCGGATAATTTTCAACGATATCCTTTTGCATTTTTTCGACCGTATCGTCCATCCTTGTCAGCTGGCCTTCAAATTCACCAGGGTCCTGACCTTTGCTTCTCATAACTTCAATGGTATCCCTGAGTACGGCTGCTGTAGGCCGAATGGCAGTAACAAGGTCGACATAATCCTGAAAAGCTGATTTATCAGGAGTAGATTCATACTGTATCTCTGACAAAAGAGGATAATCTATTTTTAACTTAAAATCTGAGTCATTCTCATTGACCAGGAATTGAATAAAATTATTATCAGGCTGCAGTAACAAAAGATAAACTCCAGGTGCAAGATCTTCATTGGAATCCAGGATAAAACGGCCGTTATCATCTCTAAGTACAGTATCCTGAACAAGTTGGCGGTCCATAATATAATATCCTACAATCAATGAATCGGATTCATAATTGCTGACTTCAAATTCAATTTTGATTTGTGCTTCCAGATTAAAAGCGAATAATAACAGGAAGCTAAGGCATAGAAATCTCATTAAGTAATTTTTCATTTACGACAATAGAACAAAAAATAAG
>JABDPK010000191.1 GCA_013042795.1 Saprospiraceae bacterium
ATAACCCTGAATGGCTGATCATAATTCAGTGGGTAATCTTCGAGCCTTATTTGAATTGGTTCTGTCCAATTGAAGGTGTTTTCAAAATATTGGTCAATAATATATGTCTGTATGCCATTTGTAATCTTAACAAATAAAGTATCGTTGGTCGGTCCTCCACTACTTGCAGTATAAAACCAGACTGAATATTCTAGCGTTGGGGAATATGGCCCGGTGTAAAGTATCTCAGGTGAAGTTAAAATGGTGATACCGTCATCTACATCATCTTCTCCTGCAGTTCCTCCTCCATTTCCGGTTTGATAGCATTGAGAACCAAGATCTTCCTCCAGGTCTCGATTAGGGTTCGCATACAGATTTCCTTCTGGTCCTACTGTACCAATGGGGATACCTCTTTCCCAGACCCCTTTTGTTGCATCTCCTGAGACTGTCCATCCGTAATCAAAAACAAAGTCATCTTCATAACCTTCATAGAGTTCTATTACAAGTGTCGCTTTATCTTCAGGGTTGTATAGAATATTGGTTTTATATCGATATCCCCATTTCCCGGCAACAATTTCATAGTCTTTGTTTTGCATGACCAGGTTTAGTATTCCTGTGCTATCAACCATAAAGACCTCGGAAGTCAATTGATCGAGATCAAGAATGATAACTTGTCCGCCAGC
This sequence comes from Saprospiraceae bacterium, assembly GCA_013042795.1. The sequence goes on from JABDPK010000191.1 coordinate 663, forward strand.
AATATTTTGTTGAGTCACACCATCGACTATGCTCAGTTCTACAGGAATCTCAGTGTAAGCTGTCATTTCGACATCCTGAATGGTGACTACACCATGTTCCAGGGTGACTTTAAGTTCTTCAGGTATATAATCGGGATGTGAATATCTGACTGTATACAACCCATCTGTTGCAATGCCCGATTTATAATTACCGGTCGCATCTGTCTCACCATCATTCAGCTGATCTGCGATTATTTCAACAGTGACTCCATTTATTGGCAAGCCTGTTTCTATATCCGTGACCAAGCCTTCCAGGTAACAAGCCCGTTCATATTTCGGCTGCAAAACAAAAAGTCCATTTGAGCGGTCGCTTGCCAGAATCAATCCTGAAGGTAAGAATGGATATGCTCCCCAACATCCTTCGAATCCACCATCGGGGCCGCTATAAGTGTCATAAGATCCAACTTTTATGAGATTATCGGGTTTATTTGCGTCTACGACTACAATACCATCTGTGTACCATGAAGTTACCAGGAAGCCATTATGATAATGGGCATTATGTGGAATAACGCCTCTTCCTTCCGTTTCCAAAGGTCGGTAACTGTCAATAAGTTTAATATCGTTTATATCAGAAATGTCAAATGCATCTACATAGGCATTACCTCTTTCATCAGTTGTAAAGACATAATTACCATCATCAGAAGGCCAGGCGTTATGTGTAAAATCAAAAGAAGTAGGTGTACTGTTAATAAAGACAGGATTGGCTTTATCTGTCACATCATAAATCCCTAATTCACCTTCATAGAGTTCTGATGCGTACATAATATTATTTCTTACAAATAAATCATGAGCGTAGGCCCGTGTTTGAGAACCTACATGTACTGGGTTCCATGGATCCTCATTGAGGTCAAGGATTATGGCTCCCCGGTCATCCCTGCTTGACATGACATTGGGTCCGGCGAGATAAGCATATCCGTTTTCATCAATATAAATATTATGCGCCTGTCGTAGTCTGGATATTTCAGTACCTACTGTAAGATCCGGGCGCCAGAATTTATGTCTTATCGAGTCTTCCAAAGTTGTAAGATCTACAATTAAAAGACCATCTCCACCAGCATCGGTAGTCACATAGAGATGCTCGTTCCAGGTTTTCATATCTCTCCATGTCGAATATGTACCCTCCACTCTTACAACTTGCCTTGGATTGGCAGGATCAGATAAATTATAGATATAAGTGGCATCAACAGAACCGATGATGGCATATTCAATGCCTTCGGGAGAAACATATCCCCATACATCATTGCCGGTTTCAAGGATGCTGGTAGTAGAAACCAGATCAATGTTAAGATTTTCCTGGGCCTTGATATTAAAACACACAAATGCAAGGAAAATGAATCCAAGTACAATTCTCATCTAAAAATAAATTTTGCCGAAAATACAATCTTATAAGCTGAAAATAAACCCCCTTGATAATGTAAAGAAGACATTAAACCTTATTCTCCTTAATCATTGTGGTCAGTCTTGAAACACATATCAATTCGTCTTGTTCATTACGAATCTCAATATTCCAGACATGCATTCTTCTGCCAATCCTGACAGGGGTGACTTTTCCAGATACGAGACCGCTTCTTGCTGATTTAAGGTGATTGGCATTGATCTCAATCCCGACGACGCCGTAGCGAACAACATCATCCAGTTGCAGCAATGAAGCCACTGAACCTATCGTTTCTGCTAAAGCGACAGAAGCACCACCATGAAGGAGACCCATTGGTTGTACAGTTCTTTTATCGACCGGCATTGTGGCGACAAGATAGTTTTCCCCGATTTCTGTAAACCTGATATCAAGATGTTCAACCAGGGTATTTGTCCTGAAAGTGTTCAAACCTTCTACTGTTGGATTATTTTTCCAGATCATTTATTATGCTTCTATGTTATTTTGGATGAAAGATATGATTTCGTCATGGTTTTCAGGATGGAATCGCTGACCATCGTTATATTTCCTCAACCATGTTAATTGCCTTTTTGCATACCTCCACGTATTCTTCTGTATTTAATTAATTGCTTCTTCCAACCTCAAAATACCATCAAAATGCTGAAATAATTCCTTATATCCCACGGTCTGTAATGCTTTAAGTAACCTGTGAGGATATAGAGTACGGACCTCTTTAGTGAGTCCTTCATCTATCATATCAAGAACCCGTTGATTAATGATGTCATACAATTCTTCACGATCCCTTTCGAGAACAATCTTGATGATTTTGTATTCATGCTTCTTCTTGTTGCCATTCAGGAATGAGCTGAATGTCTTCCCCGTATGGCGACAAATACTCAATGCTCTGATTAATCTGTGCGGGTTATTCGTATCAACAATTTCATGGTATGAAGGGTCTTTTGTTTTTAATTCATCTCTCAAGGACTGGATACCATATTTATTCAGATCTGCAGTCAATTCAGCGATAATATGCTTTGGAACATCAGGAAATGTATTCAATCCTTCACATACTGCTTTGATATACAGTCCTGTACCTCCACTCAGAATACAAAATTGATTGTCTTCAAATATATTTCTGATAATGGCATCGGCTTCTTTTTCAAAGATCCCTGCATTGTATTCATCCTGGATAGAAATATGATCGACCAGTTTCATCATTGATGCACTGATCTCCTGTGCTGATGGTTTAGCAGTCCCGATATTCATTTCCTTATAAACCTGTCTCGAATCTGCAGATATAACGGGGCATTCAAAATGCTTGCTGAGTTTAAAAGTCAGGGATGTTTTGCCTACAGCTGTAGGACCTGAGATGACAATCAAATATTTTTTTTCCTGCCTGACGTTTGCCATATTTGATGCACTATCTTGAAGTGTTAAATTTAAACCTGATTTATGCTCAATTTAAAGAATGTAAAAATAGCCTTATTAGTTCAAGTGTCGTGTTTGTTTTTTGCTTGTTCAAATGGTTCAGACAAACCGGAAAGTTTGCCGGCCAAAGTAAAAGATGTAGAATATGCTTTTGTCATTCATGGTGGTGCCGGGACGATTACCCGTGAAAATATGACCCAAGAAAAGGAGAAAGATTACCGAACCGCATTAAACAGAGCGTTGGATATAGGTCAAAATGTATTGAGACAGGGTGGTACTGCCATGGATGCAGTCTGCGAGTCTATTAAATATATGGAGAATTCACCTTTGTTCAATGCCGGGAAAGGAGCTGTTTTTACCTACGAAGGGAGGAACGAAATGGACGCTTCAATCATGCGTGGTGTAGATCTTGAAGCTGGGGCTGTTGGTGGCGTCTCAAATATCAAAAACCCCATTAATGCAGCAAGACTGGTTCTTGAAAAATCAGATCATGTGATGTTGGTTGGAAAAGGTGCCGAACGATTTGCCGAGATTAATGGCATTGAAAATGCAGAACCATCATATTTCTATACCCAAAGACGATGGAATTCAATCCAGAGATTACTTGAAAGTGAACAAGAATCAAGCATGATAGATGGGAAATACCAGGATTATAAATATGGCACTGTAGGTGCTGTAGCCCTTGATAAATACGGTGATATCGTCGCAGGAACTTCCACCGGGGGTATGACAGGAAAGAAATTCAACAGGATAGGGGATAGCCCTGTCATTGGTGCGGGCACATATGCCAACAATAAAACCTGTGGTGTGTCATGTACAGGACATGGTGAATTTTTTATTCGCTATGCTGTCGCTTATGATGTATCCGCAATGATGGAATATAAGGGTTCAAGTCTTGAAACCGCGGCAAATTATGTAGTTAATGAAAAGCTGAAATCCGTTGGAGGAAGTGGTGGTTTGATAGCCCTGGATAGCGAAGGTAATGTGTCGATGCCATTCAATACAGCAGGTATGTACAGGGGCTTTGTGAATGATAAAGAACGGTTTGTAGGAATCTATTCTGACGAGAAATAACTCTTTTTTTAGTTCCCCATGCAAGTTTCCATATAAATAAAATAAATTTGTAATTCTTTGATTTAGAATAATATGATGAAGAAATTCCTGGAGAAAAACTGGATCCATATAATCGCGATCTTCCTGTTCCTTATAATATCGTTGATTAATTTTTACCCGAAACTGCAAGGCAAGAGTGTTCCAGCAGGTGATAAAATATCTGTGTATGCAGCCCAGGAAGAGGTGAGACAGTTTAAAGAAAAAGAAGGAGAAAACAGTCACTGGACCAATTCTATGTTTGGAGGAATGCCAACATATTATATTGCTTTTTCAAGGTCCAAAGACCTGGTGGATTATTCAAGGAAGCTTTTTACGGCTAATATGCCCGGGGAAGCAGGATACATATTTTTGGGTATGCTATTCTTTTATCTTTTGATGTTATTGTTAGGAATTTCTCCCTGGTTATCAATTATTGGATCGGTGTCTTTTGCTTTTGCGACTAATAATATTGTGCTCCTGGATGCAGGCCACATCACAAAGTTTGCCACGATTATGTCTGGGCCACTTGTCATTGCGGGTGTGATTTTGGCATATCGGAGTAAATTGTTTCTTGCTTTTATTGTTTTTTCTCTGGGTATGGCAATAAACCTGAAATGTGATCACCCCCAGATGACATATTACCTTGGACTTATTCTGTTGCCATTTGTTATTATAGCTTTCATTGATTTCCTGAAAAAGAAAAAGCTGAAGGAGTTTGTGCTAGCTTCTGCCGTGTTACTAGCCGGACTTGCCGTGGGTGCCGGATGTTCTACCAGTAAATTGCTTCCGATCATGGAGTATTCCAAGGATACGATGAGAGGCAAACCGATTTTGCAAAATAATAGCTCTACCTACAGTAGCAGTACTGTTGAAGGATTGTCCTGGGATTATGCAATGAATTGGAGTAATGGAATAGAAGATCTCCTTCAAAGTTTTATTTCTCATTCCGTGGGAGGCAGCTCAGCTGAAAACTTATCCACGGATTCAAACTTTGGCAGGGAATTGCGAAAAAGGGGAGCTAATGTCAGGGGTGGAATACAAGCACCGATGTATTGGGGAAGCCTGCCATTTACGAGTGGTCCTATCTATTTTGGGGCTATCATCTTTTTATTATTCTTTATAGGTCTGTTTTATATTGACGGAAGACTAAAATGGTGGATACTCATTGGTTTCGCATTGACATTTTTATTGTCCATGGGAAAGAATTTTGAGCTATTGAGCCGCTTCTTTTTCGATTATGTACCAATGTATAATAAATTCAGGACGCCAAACAGTATTCTCTCTGTGACAACAATCATTGTACCCATCCTGGCAATTTTGGCACTCGAAAAAATATTGAACAAAAGGGAAATTGATCTTAAGAAGGTAATATACCCGGGTGTTGGACTGGCTGTTTTCTGTGTTTTGGTAGGATTGATTGGACCTGGTTTTTCGGATATGACTTCTGCATATGATGCCAGGTATGCCCAAATGGGCCTTGATCCTTCAATCTTGCAGTCTGACAGGGCAGAGATGATGAAATCCAGTTCTTTCCGATCAGCGATCCTTATGTTCTTATCTATGGCCTTAATCTGGTTTTACGGGAAAGGTAAAATTAACAGGATATTGGTTCTTACAGGTGTAGCACTTTTATGTATCGGAGATTTATTCAGTGTTAACCTCAAGTACCTTAAACCTTCGGATTATGTAAGCCAGCGCAACCTGGAAAGAAATTATGAACTGCGTCCTGTAGATCAGCAGATACTTAGAGATAACGATCCAAATTACAGGGTTCTGGATTTGACGATTCCAACCTTCGAGTCCTCTTTATCTTCTTATTATCATAAAACAATAGGGGGCTATCACGCTGCGAAATTGCAGCGGTTCCAGGATATGATAGATTATCATATTACCAAGAATAATATTGATGTATTAAATATGCTTAATACGAAGTATGTCATTTCCAACGGGAATAACAATGTGCCGGACGTACAAAGGAATACGGCAGCATTGGGTAATGCCTGGTTTGTAAACAATATCAGAATGGTCAATTCAGCTGATGAGGAAATTGAAGCATTGAATAATTTTGATCCGCTGGGTGAAGCCATCGTTCACCAGGAATTTTCTGATGTTGTTGCGAACTTGGATATTCAAAAAAACGGGTCGATAGAATTGGTCAGTTATAAGCCGAATGAATTGATATATTCCAGTAATGCTAATACTGATCAATTGGCTGTCTTTTCAGAAATATGGTACGGTCCGAATAAGGGATGGAAAGCATATATTGATGACCAGCCTGCAGAACATATCAGGGCGAATTATATTCTAAGGGCGATGAAAGTGCCAGCAGGAAAACATACAATTCGTTTTGAATTTTCTCCGGACAGTGTAAAACTAGGACAGTTGATATCTTTGTTGTGTTCGATGATCATTTTCATAGCTTTCGGATTCTATGTTTACAAAAACATGAAAAAGAAGGATTGATCCATTGGACATGACTGTGGCTTGAAACTTGAATACTAAACATTATCTTTGTAAACGATGACAAGAGGCCGGCAAATTCTAAGTCCAGAACGATTTCAAATCACCTTGCAAAGGCTTGCACATGAAATCCTTGAAAACTTCTCATCCGAAGCCAGTATCAATATCATTGGAATACAGGAAAAAGGAGTCGTTATGGCTGAGCGCCTCATCCAAATTTTAAAGGAGAAAGGTATTGATAAACCAGTCAATTTTGGCAAACTGGACATCACATTTTACAGGGATGATTTCAGGATGAGAGAAGTACCCATCCGGGCAAGTGCTACTGAAATAAATTTTGATGTAGAAGGGAAAAAGGTGCTTCTTGTAGACGATGTATTATACACAGGAAGGACGATACATGCTGCGATGTCTGCACTTCAGGACCTGGGACGAGTGAACAAAATAGAATTGATGACAATGGTTGACAGACGATTCAATCGTCATTTTCCTATTAATTGTGATTATACAGGGATACAAGTGGACAGTCTTGATGAAGCATACGTGGCAGTGCAGTGGAAACATATAGACAAGCAAGATAAGATTCTGATTTTTTCAGCACAAAAGAAAGCATCCAGATGAGTGAAGGCACATTAAGTACAGCTCATTTACTTGGGATAAAATATATCAACAGGGAGGACATAGAGCTTATTTTCGATACGGCACAGAATTTTAAGGATGTCATTAACAGACCAATTAAAAAGGTGCCTTCCTTAAGGGATGTAACTATTGCAAACCTTTTTTTTGAAAATTCGACAAGGACGAAATTGTCTTTTGAACTGGCAGAGAAAAGATTATCTGCAGATGTTATAAATTTTTCATCATCCTCATCTTCGGTCAAAAAAGGTGAAACCTTACTGGATACAGTCAATAACATATTGTCGATGAAAGTTGATATGGTTGTTATGCGGCACCCGGCACCTGGCGCTCATTTTTTTCTGTCTCAGCATATTGATGCCCAAATCGTAAATGCAGGTGATGGTACCCATGAACATCCTACCCAGGCTTTATTAGATGCCTTTTCGATCCAGGAAAAAATAGGGAACTTGTCCGGCAAAAAGATCTGCATCTTTGGTGATATTCTTCACTCAAGGGTCGCGCTCTCCAATATATACTGCCTTAAAAAACTTGGTGCTCAAGTTCGGGTATGCGGGCCACCTACGTTAATCCCTAAACATATCAATAAGTTGGGTATTGATTATTCCTATGATCTCAAAGACAGTCTCAATTGGTGTGATGTGGCCAATGTGCTCAGGATTCAACTCGAGCGTCAGGATATCAAGTATATACCTTCATTGAGAGAATATAGTATGTATTACGGCATCAATAAAAAATTACTTGACAGCCTGGATAAGGAAATCGTCATCATGCATCCCGGACCGATCAACCGGGGTATTGAAATTGATTCAGACGTCGCAGATTCTGACCATTCTATTATTCTTCAACAGGTCGAAAACGGTGTTGCTGTCCGCATGGCAGTCCTCTTCCTGCTTGCTAACCAGAGAGGTTCCAGGGTTTCATGATATTTTAAAGTTTTATTAAAGTGAAACATATTCGATTGTATCTTTCTTATTTTTTGTTCTATTGTCGTAAATGAAAAATTACTTAATGAGATTTCTATGCCTTAGCTTCCTGTTATTATTCGTTTTTAATCTGGAAGCACAAATCAAAATTGAATTTGAAGTCAGTAATTATGAATCCGATTCATTGATTGTAGGATATTATATTATGGACCGCCAACTTGTTCAAGATACTGTACTTAGAGACGATAACGGCCGGTTTATCCTGGATTCCAATGAAGACCTTGCACCAGGAGTTTATCTATTGTTACTGCAGCCTGATAATAATTTTATTCAATTCCTGGTCAATGAAAATGACTCAGATTTTAAGTTAAAAATAGATTATCCTCTTTTGTCAGAGATACAG
>JABDPK010000192.1 GCA_013042795.1 Saprospiraceae bacterium
GGTTTACTTATAATGGTGATAAACAAGAAGCAATTGAAGAGGCCATAAGTTTTGCGATATACAGACTGATGGTTAACCGGTTCATCAATTCCCCGGGTGCAGGTATTATATTTTCATTGATTACAGATAAGATGAATAATATGGGCTACGACCCCAGTTTCTCCTCAATTGATTATACGACAGGAGAACCTGCCGCTTTGGGTAACTATATCGCTCAACATATTATCTCTTTCGGATACCAGGACGGATCCAATCAACTCATGGATTATGCCAATGAATATTACGAACCTGTCAATGAACCCCTGCTTGTTGAATTCCCGGGTGCTGGAACACTCAATGACCCCAATAGATGGCAACCATTGACATTACAAATATTTATTGATCAATCAGGAAACGTCATACCATTCAATACGCCTGATTTTCTTTCTCCGGAGTGGGGTAATGTGACCCCTTTTGCATTGACTGATGATGACCTGACTATTCATACGAGAGATGGAGATGACTATTGGGTATATCATGATCCCGGAGATCCTCCATATCTTTCACTGACAGAAAATAACGAATCTTCAGAACAGTTCAAATGGGGATTTTCTATGGTATCGGTATGGGGAAGCCATCTTGATCCTGCTAATACAAAAACAATAGACATCTCACCGGCTAGTCTGGGTAACATCAATGACCTGCCGACAGACTATGCTGATTACCCTTCTTTTTATGATTTCTTCGATGGAGGAGATGCCAGTAAGGGTCATGAGTCGAATCCTTTTACCGGGCAACCATATGAACCCAACCTGGTGAAACTTTCAGATTATGCAAGAGTTCTTGCGGAATTCTGGGCAGATGGTCCTGATTCAGAAACACCTCCGGGACATTGGTTTACAATTTTAAACTATGTCAATGATCATCCTGAACTCCAAAGAAAGTATAGAGGAACTGGCGAAATTTTAGATCCGCTCGAATGGGATGTAAAAGCTTATTTTTTGCTTGGTGGAGCCATGCATGACTGTGCTGTTTCATCATGGGGTATCAAAGGTTGGTACGATTACCTCAGACCGATTTCTGCGATTAGATCTATGGCTGATCGTGGTCAGTCCAGTGATCCTTCATTACCTAATTATGATATCGGTGGCATTCCATTAATTCCGGGATACATTGAACTTGTAACTGCAGATGATCCTTTGGCAGATCAGGATGTTAATAATATTAATAAAATAAAACTGTATACCTGGAAAGGACCTGAATTTATAAACAACCCTGACACCGATATTGCAGGTGTTGACTGGATTCTTGCAGAGAAGTGGTGGCCTTATCAAAGACCTTCATTTGTATCTCCTCCTTTTGCAGGATTTGTATCAGGACATTCAACTTATTCTCGGGCAGCTGCAGACGTTTTGACTTTCTTCACGGGTAGTGCATTTTTTCCTGGGGGAATGGGAGAATTCATCGCAGAGAAAAATGAATTCCTCGTCTTTGAAGATGGACCCAGCGAGGACATTGTTTTACAATGGGCAACTTACAGGGATGCTTCTGATCAAACCAGCTTGTCCAGAATCTGGGGCGGTATACATCCACCACAAGACGATATTCCGGGGCGCTTAATTGGTGTCGAAATTGCAAAAGATGCCATTAGTAAATCAGAAATATTCTTCTTCAATGATAATGACGAAGATGGTTTTTATAATTACCAGGATTGTGATGATGAAAATCCCGAAATCAATCCTGATGCCAGCGAGACATGTGATGGTATTGATAATAACTGTTCCGGGGAAATTGATGAAAATTTGACAATCTACAGGTACTATCTTGATGAAGACAATGATGGATTTGGTAATTCGTCCTTCCCGCTTGATACATGCCTTGAAATACCTCCTGCAGGTTTTATTGATAATGATTCTGATTGTAACGATTCAATGTCATCTATAAATCCGGTTTCTCAGGAAGTCTGTGACGGGATAGACAACAATTGTTCAGGACTGATTGATGATGGTCTTCCATTAAACAGTTATTATTTTGATGCTGACAATGATGGATTCGGCAATATTAATATCAAAATTGATACTTGCATTTCTGTTCCTCCTGCTGGTTACGTCTCTGACAATTCAGATTGCAATGATAACGTCAATGAAATCAACCCGCAGGTCAATGAAATTTGTGATGCCATTGATAACGATTGCGACGGAATCCTCAATAATGGTCTGACCAGGTATACCTACTATTTCGATTTTGATAATGACGGGTTTGGTGATGTGAATATGGTATTGGATACATGCATATCCTTACCACCAGCGGGCTTCGTTACAGATTCTACCGATTGCAATGACAATGAAGCTTCAATATATCCTGGCGCCGAAGAAATTTCAGACAATGATATAGATGAAGACTGCAATGGAATTGACCTATACAGGATCACAAAAGTCTTTCCAAATCCAACAAATGAATATATAAGAGTACATTTCGATTATAGTGCACCTGTGAATGTAAGGATTTATGATACTGGCGGAAAACTGGTAAAGACGCAATTAATCGGACCTTTAGAGAATTACTTCCTGGTTTATCTTAATGAACTAAATCCAGGCTTATATATATTTCATTTAAGTGATGAAGACAATAATGAACTACACAGTCAAACTATACTAAAGTATTAACAGGCAGATGTGATTGAAATGTTGTTATTTTGACATTCATTTCTGAAAGTATTTTGGATAGAAAGCGCATAAAATTTATTGTCAATCCTTTTTCTGGCTGGTCAGGAAATGAAGGTTTACATAAACTGATTAAAGAGCATCTTGATCATGACAAATATGATTATGAGTACCAGGAGACTGAATATAAAGGCCATGCAATCGAGTTATCTGCTTTAGCAGTTAAGGATGATTTTGATATAATCGTCGCTTGTGGTGGAGACGGTACAGTAAATGAAGTCGCTCAATCTCTTGTTAATACGGATAAGGTGTTGGGAATTATCCCGGCTGGATCAGGAAATGGATTTGCCATGTATATCGGCTTGGGCCGGAACTCCAAAAAGGCCATACAAATTCTTAATGAAGCGGAACCTCGTCGAATAGATTCCTGTAAAGTCAATGAAAAATTCTTTTTAAATCTTGCTGGTGTCGGTTTCGATGCATTAATAGCCTATAAAGCGGACAGCGGAAAGAAAAGAGGCCTTCAGATGTATCTCGGCATGATATCCAAGGAAATGATCAAGTTCAAAGCTGAACATTTTAAAGTTGAGATCGATGACGGAACCATTGAAGGAAAGTTTACAACGATTGCTGTGGCAAATGCTGCAATGTATGGCTACAACTTTACAGTAGCACCCAGCGCTGATCTTTCAGATGGGTTAATGGATGTCGTCTTTGTCCATAAAGCACCTCTTTTAAGGACGCTTTCTGCCAGTTGGAGGATGCTTAATAATTCACTGAATAAAAGCAAACTCGTATCAGTAAAAAGGTCAAAAAAAGTTGTCATAAGTACTGAGAACCCATATTACCTGCACCTTGACGGGGAAAGCTTTTCTTTTGAAAGACCTTTAAGATTCGAAATTATACCAGACTCAATAAATGTATTGTTCCCGGCCAAGCAACCAGCTGAAGACCTGAAATAATATTTATTTATTTCTGATTAGTTGAGCATCTTGCATAAAACCATACTATTCCGATTGCTAATTTATAATGCATTATGAACTAAGGAATAATAGCCTTTTGTTTGCATTTGATTTATATTCGCTTCATAAAATTTCAAGTGGACATGAATAAGTTAATTCCCATATTTATAGCTGTCGTTTTCTTTTTCTTCTCTTGCAGTCAGGAAGATAAACCAGTATCAACCAATTCATCTGAAGTACAGCTTCTTCAGTCATTGAGTTCTTCAGAGACAGGTCTCAATTTCAATAACCGAATCATCGAAACCGAAACGACGAACGCCATTACTTTTGACGGTATGTTACAAGGTGCTGGCGTTGCCGTCCTGGATGTAAATAAGGATGGACTACAGGACATCTATTTTGCTTCAAATATGGAAGGTGATAAACTGTATCTAAATAAAGGGGATTTCAGCTTTGAAGATATAACAAGCAAGGCAGGAATCTCTCCAGCCAACTGGACAACCGGTGTTGCGGTCGTTGATATTAATAATGATGGATATGACGACATATATGTATGCAAGTTCCTTTATGATGAAGCACAAAAAAGACAAAATGTATTTTATATCAATAATGGAGATGGTACGTTTACTAACCAGGCATCACAGATGGGACTGGCTGACATCGGTTATTCCATAATGGCCAACTTTTTTGATTATGACAGGGATGGTGATCTTGATATTTACCTTGCTAACCAGCCACCAAATTCACTCCGCTTAAAATCTGCTCTAAAAGGAAAGATTGATTATAGATATACAGACAAATTATACAGAAATGATAACGGCAGGTTTACTGATGTGACGGAAAGCGCCGGAATAACAAACTACAATTATAGTTTAAGCGCGACAACCATTGATTATAACAAAGATGGATGGACAGATATTTATATTGCTTCAGACTATGACGAAGCTGACTTTCTTTACAAAAACAACGGGAATGGAACATTCTCGAATGTTGCAGATAATGCACTCAAGCACATGAGTAATTTCAGTATGGGTGTAGACATTGCTGATATTAACAATGATGGTCATCTCGATATATATGTTGCTGACATGGTAGCAGAGGATAACTTCAGGATTAAAACAAACATGAGTGGTATGAATCCTGCCAAATTTTTCATGTTGGCAGAAAACGGCTATCACTACCAGTATATGTTTAATGCACTACAGTTAAATAATGGAGATGATACATTCAGTGAAATTGCCCAGATGTCCGGGGTTTCAAATACAGACTGGAGCTGGACACCATTATTTATCGATTTTGACAATGATGGTTTGAAGGATCTCATGGTAACCAATGGATTGATCAAAGACATGCGAAACAAGGATTTTGAAATCTGGCGTAAAGGATTTATGAAGGAAAAACTTGAAGAAGCTTCAAAGTCTGCAAACAAACAACTCTATGTGAATCCGATGGAGATATCCAACCAGGCGCCAAGTTTTAAAATTGCCAATTATGTGTATCGAAATAATGGCGATTTAAGTTTTGAAAAACATAACGAGGAATGGGGATTTGAAGAAAAGACATGGTCTCAGGGCGCAGCATATGCTGATTTTGACAATGACGGGGACCTGGACATGGTGATTAATAATATGAATATGGAAGCCAGTCTCTACAGGAATATGGCCAATGAGAATAAGCTTAATAATTACATTACAATTAAACTTGAAGGACCTGCTTCAAATATAGATGGGATAAACGCCATCATAGAAGTTGACTATGACAACGATACACAGATTTATGAATTAAGTCCGTATAGAGGCTATATGTCTGCATCTCAGAAAATCGCACATTTTGGATTAAACAAGTCTGAAATGATAGATGAAATAAGAGTGACATGGCATGACAATAAAATGAATGTGCTTCAGAAGATAAAAGCCAACCAGAACCTTGTTGTCAAATATTCTGATGCCACAGAAACAAAGACAAGAACCAATCAGAAAGACGCTCTGTTCGCTGATGTGAATGCAACAATAAATCATGTCGAGAATGTATTTGATGATTATGAGAGAGAAATACTGTTACCCTATAAAACATCAACCCTAGGACCTGTATTAGCAAAAGCAGATATAAATGGAGATGGATTGGAAGATCTCTTCCTGGGTGGTTCTGTCGGTGAAAGCGCGCAGGTACTTGTGAATAGATCAGAAGGATCATTTGAAAAGATTAATAATGTTGCTATTCAAAATGATCGAAAATCCGAAGACGGGGGTGCTGTTTTCTTTGATGTTGATAATGATGGAGATAATGACTTGTATGTCTGCAGTGGTGGAAGCGAATTTAAGTCCGGTAGTGCGGAATATGCAGACAGGCTTTATCTGAATGACGGTCAGGGAAAGTTCAAAAGATCAGGGCAGAACTTCGGCATGAACATTAGTACCGGCAGTGCTGTGCCTCTCGACATAGATAACGATGGTGACCTTGACTTATTCGTTGGAGGAAGGCAAAAGCCAGGGGAATATGGCAAGAGGGTAGACAGTTATATCCTCGAAAACAAAGATGGTCAATTCAGTAGACTGGAAGATCCTTCACTTGATTTTCTGAACGAATATGGAATGGTCACACATGCAGTAACTGCTGATCTTAATGCAGATGGAAAGAAGGAATTGATTGTTGCCGGAGAATGGATGCCTGTTGCTGTGTATGAAATTGGAAACAAAACTTTAACTGAAAAAACAGACCAGTATAAACTAGAGAACACCAAAGGATGGTGGAATACCTTTGAAGTCGTTGATATTGATGGAGATGGCGATCAGGATATTATTGCCGGAAACCTGGGACATAATATTAAATATAAAGCTTCAAAGGAAGAACCTTTTAAATTATATGTTGATGACTTCGACAGAAACGGAACCAATGATGTTTACCTGGGATTCTATGAAAACGGGCAATGTTTTCCTGTTAGAGGACGTCATTGTTCTTCAGAACAAATGCCTTTCGTAAAAAAGAAATTCAAAACCTATAAAGACTTTGGTCTTGCTACCATTGAATCCGTTTTGGAAGATAAAATATCAGAAACAACAACTGTCCAGGAAGCTCAAACCTTCTCGAATACTTTATTCCTTAATAATGGAAACGGACAATTTGAACATATAACATTACCAAATGAAGCTCAGATCGCCCCTGTATACGGCATCGCTGTTGATGATTTCAACAGGGACGGGAAAAAAGATGTTTTTCTGGCAGGCAATATGTATAACAGGGAAGTTGAAACAACCCGCAGTGATGCTGGGAAAGGATGTTTACTTCAGTTTGGAGATAACGGAGAGATAACCGTTCTTCGAAGTGATCGGACCGGAGTTTCTGCTGACAAGGATGTCAGGGATCTGGCTGTCATTGGTGCAGGTGAAAGCTCTATATTGGTGATAGCCAATAATAATGACGTTGTCCAAATGTACCGTTATTAATTATTTACGACGTGGGATCAGTGTTTTCGGATAAACCACAACTGATTCGTTACCGTCTTTTGCTACGGAAGACACACCAAAAAGAAAATTATCTATGATGATATTATCCAGGGTGATATCTGTATTGAGTCCTACAAACCTGGAATAGTCCCAGGTTGGGGATGTTGTATCTCTCCAGTGTACTTTATAGCCTAATAAATTCTGATCGTCCACCGGGTCCCATTTCAGACGTGTACTTGGTTTTACCGCCCCACCAATCATAACCAGACCAGGTGCCTTTGGTGCCCAGGCCAGTCCTGCCAGACAAATTGCATTCACGGCCGTAAGACGAGCTGCATAATCAAAGTTGACGCCTTCGATGACATCGCCATACTGAATGCCGTTTTCAGTCCTGATATCCTGGTGCTGCCGATTGTAGTTTTCATGCGTTTCCATGATCCGTACTCCCGGAAAACCTTGATCATTAAATGGTCTGTGATGGCCACCACGCCCGAAGCGATCCAGTCTGTAAATCATTTTTGCATCAAGATTGGTCATATATTTATCTGTCATCCTGTCTACGTACCTGGCCAGTTGACGAGACGGGCCATCAACCTCGCCTCCATAAAAGCGATTCCATATTTGTTTCTGTTCATCCATTCCTGGCGGATTGGGTTCTGAAAAAACACGAAATGATGAATTATCAATTACACCATCGATGCCTTCAATATTCCCGATCATATCATTATTCAAGACACCGATAATCTCCCATCCTTCTTCAATGGCATCAGCAGCAAGTAATTTACCTCCGTAGAGACCTTGTTCTTCACCCGATAATCCCGCAAATATGATGCTTGTTGGAAAATTATATTTCGAAAGCACCCTGGCGGCCTCTATCGTTCCGGCCATCCCGGAAGCATTATCATTAGCCCCGGGAGAATCCGAAGTAAAGTCATTGGGGTCACTGACTCTCGAATCAATGTCCCCTGACATAATAACATATTTGTCAGGGTATAAAGAGCCACGCTTAATCGCAAGAACATTAACGACCCAAACATCTTTAGTTATCCTGGAATTATCGCCTTCCTTAATAAGTCCTTTGTGGTATATTACTTCTAAACAATTACCACAATCTCTTGAGATTGATTCAAATTCAGACTTGATCCATCGACGTGCAGCACCAATGCCTTTTGTTTCAGAGATGGTTTCCGAAAGAGTATGCCTTGTCCCAAATGAGACAAGTTTTTCTATGTCCTGTTTGATTCGATCTGAAGAAACAGATTCAATGATCTCATACATTCTTGGATCATTTTCGGGAGGGGATTGGGCATTTAAAATATGAGCAATACAGATAAAAGCAGTAACCAGCAGTTTACAGTTCATAGATTAATCGTTTAATCTTATAAATTGAATAAGATAAAGAAATATAATTTACGAATTCAGCTTCGTAATATGGTAATGTTATTTCATTATCTCACGCGCAATGACCAACTTCTGGATTTCAGAAGTACCTTCACCGATTGTAGTTAACTTGGAATCCCTGTAGAATTTTTCTACGGGAAACTCCTTGGTATATCCATAGCCTCCGAATACCTGAACAGCATCCGTAGACACTTCTACAGAAATCTCGGAAGCATAGTATTTAGCCATGGCTGAAATACTGGTTACTTTTTCACCACGGTTTTTCAAATCAGCAGCCTTCCTTAAAAGTAATTCTGCAGCCTGGATCTTCGTGGCCATATCCGCAAGTTTGAAGGAAATAGCCTGGAAGGATGCTATTGGCTTACCGAATTGTTTTCTTTCCTTGGAATACTTGACTGAAGCTTCATAAGCACCTTTAGCGATACCTAAACCAAGTGCTCCGATACTGATTCGGCCACCATCCAGAATTTTCATGGCCTGTATAAATCCTTCGCCAACTTCTCCAAGCAAATTTTCTTCTGGAATTCTGCAATTATCAAATATCATTTCTGCTGTTTCGGAAGCACGCATTCCCAATTTATTCTCTTTTTTCCCTGCCATAAAACCAGGTGTGCCTCTTTCAACAACAAAGGCTGTTATTCCTCTTGAGTCAAGAAGATCCCCTGTTCTGTCAAGTACAACGGCTACTTCAGCTGAAATTCCGTGCGTGATCCAGTTCTTTGCCCCGTTCAAAACCCACTCATTACCATCCTTTTCGGCAACAACTTTCATACGCATAGCATCACTACCTGTTCCTGCTTCTGTTAATCCCCATGCGCCTATCCATTCTCCGGTCGCTAACTTGGGGAGATATTTTAACTTTTGCTCTTCATTACCAAATTCCAGTATATGATTGGTACACAATGAGTTATGTGCTGCAACTGAAAGTCCTATTGATCCGCATACTTTTGATATTTCATCAATGACGGTAATATACTCTTGGTAACCCAATCCTGAACCATTATATTTTTCCGGAACCAGGACACCCAGGAATCCATGACTACCAAGGTTCCTCATCAAGTCAACAGGAAAATGCTGACTTTCATCCCATTCCATGACATAAGGTCGTATATAAGTCTCTGCAAAGTTTCGAGCACTTTCCTTGATCATGTCAAGATTTTCAATAGCTGCGGTATCCATGTTTTATACTTTTATCTAATGGGTTAACATTTGGTTTGTAATCAGGTTCAAAGATATTTTATTTCAATATCTATTATATATATAATGTGTATATATTTAAATATATCAATATCCGTACTTCGCCTTCCACAATGATCTTAAATGATCAGAAATTCTCTTTTCAGCCAGATTATCTGATGGTGTATAAAATTTTGTTTCTGAAATTGAATCCGGAAGATACTCAAGGTCAACAAAATTACTGGTGTGATCATGTGCATACTTGTAGTCTTTACCATAATCCAGTTCCTTCATTAATTCTGTAGGTGCATTTCTCAGGTGTAATGGAACTGAAAGGTTTCCAGTTTCCCTGACAAGTCCCTGTGCTGATTTTATTGCCATATATGCCGAGTTACTCTTTGCAGACTGCGCAAGGTAAATAGCACATTGTGACATTACAATCCGTCCTTCAGGCATCCCGATATGATGGACCGCCTGGAAACAATTATTCGCGATAAGCAATGCATTTGGATTTGCGAGACCTATATCTTCAGAGGCCGAAATGACCATCCTTCGGCATATGAAAAGCGGATCTTCACCTCCTTCAACCATTCGTGCAAGGTAATATACAGCAGCATTGGGGTCACTGCCCCTGATGGATTTGATGAATGCAGATATGATATCATAGTGCGACTCGCCTGCTTTGTCATATAAGGCAATATTTTGCTGAATCCGGGATTCAACCTCCTTGTTGTCTATGATTACAGCTTCATTCACGGGAAAACTATTGACCAGTATTTCGAGCAAATTCAAAAGTTTTCTTCCATCTCCCGAACTGTATTTTAGTAAGGCTTCATATTCTTCAATCCTGATTTCCTTTTCCTTCAATATCGAATCATGCTGTAGTGCATGATTTAGCAGTTTCTTTAAATCCTCACCGCTGAGTGTTTTCAAAATATACACCTGGCATCTGGAAAGTAATGCTGATATGACTTCGAATGAGGGATTTTCGGTAGTTGCACCAATAAGAGTAATCGTTCCTTTTTCAACAGCACCGAGTAATGCATCCTGTTGTGATTTGCTGAATCTATGTATTTCATCTATAAAAAGGATAGGGGATTTCGCATCAAAAAACCGTTTTGATTCTGCACTTTTGATTGCTTCACGAACATCCTTAACTCCTGAATTAATGGCACTCAGCATATAAAACGGCCTGTTTGAATGATTGGCAATAATATTAGCCAGCGTTGTTTTTCCTACACCGGGTGGACCCCAGAGAATCCTCGAAGGGATGTGCCCTGAATCTAGTACTTTACGCAAGGCACCATTTGGGCCCAATAATTCTTCCTGGCCAAGATATTCATCAAAATTAGCTGGTCTTAATCTTTCCGCTAGTGGTTGCATTTATATCGTTCTGTGTCTAAATTACAATCTATCCTGATAACGGTTCAATTTAAAGAATATGACAACAAAATTAATCAAGACACTGAAGTCAGAACTTATTAATGCTGCAGATCTCTCAAGAGCTCCATCGATGGAAGCTTATATGAAACACTTGTTCAGCTACTATGGTGTAAGTTCACCCAAGAGAAAGAAAATTGTATCAAGTCTGTGGCAATCATATAAAGATGAAATCAAAGCTGATTTAATAAACTTGGTGAGGACATTATGGAAAGAAGAAAAAAGGGAACTGCAATATGTGGCAATGGATCTGTTGGGCAGATGTCAGAAACAGATAATAACAGAAGATTTGGTTACAATGGAATACCTTATCATAAGTAAATCATGGTGGGATACAGTTGATTTCCTGGCAGCAAACCCGGTTGGTCATATTCTCAAGGAAAATCCGGAATTAAAGTATCAGAAATCAAAAGAATTTATAAAGTCTGGTAATATGTGGCTCCAGAGGACTTCATTACTCTTTCAGTTAAAATATAAAGATGCCGTCGATGAACACTTGCTTTATCAAAATATCATGAATCTTACAGGGTCAAAAGAATTCTTTATCAACAAAGCTATAGGGTGGTCTCTGCGGCAATATTCCAAGTATAACCCCAAGTCAGTGCGACGTTTCATTGATGAGAACCAGGCAGCGCTGGCAAATTTATCAGTCAGAGAAGGCAGCAAATATTTGAAATGACAATACTTTTCTATTATTAATTCTATGGGTTAAATATTTTATGAAGGAATAAGCATCGAAGCAAGCTTTGACGATTTTCCACTTTTTGCATATACACTATTTGAAATTGTAATCAGGTGTAGTATATTTGCCTCGCTTTTGATGAAAAGCAATAATTGCGAAAGTAGCTCAGCTGGTAGAGCACGACCTTGCCAAGGTCGGGGTCGCGGGTTCGAATCCCGTCTTTCGCTCTCTTTGAAAATTAAAGGGCATTGAATTATATCTCGGATAGCTTAATTAAACTGGTCATACTTGTCATTCCAGGCAGAACAGTCAGTAATTATTGAATAAGCTCATAGAATGCTCTTTATGTGTCAGCCCGGGTGGTGGAATTGGTAGACACGCAGGACTTAAAATCCTGTGGCCATTAGGCCGTGCGGGTTCAAGTCCCGCCCCGGGCACTTTTAATCATTCCTC
>JABDPK010000193.1 GCA_013042795.1 Saprospiraceae bacterium
AGATGGTATTTACAGGTGAATCCTGTGATCCTGCTGCCAATGACCAGGGTTCTAAATTCAGTTGTACTGAGTATGGACCATTGCCTAGTCCTTCATACATACAGGTAAGCAATAGCGATACGCCGAATTCAGGGGACATTTACTTTAGTGGTGATGTAATACTGAATGATACATTCATGATCGATGCAGGAAATGCAGGTAAGGATTACTTCAGCAGTTCATCATACATGCACATATTCGATGCAGTGAATGGTACCTTATTGCAAACTGTTGGATTCCATACTTCATGTTCAGTGCCTATAACTATTGGCGATGCCTATGGTGCTGCCACGTTGATTGGACTTGAAGACAAGTACGGGGTGACATGTGGAGAAATGCCACCTGTAGCAATTGTTCTTCCTGAGGATATCTCTGAAAGGGCAATTATACCAACATTAACTGATCAGTTTATCGAAGTGAAAGCTTATCCGAATCCATTCGTTCTTGAATTGACTATTGACCTTTATTCTGAAGGCGATATAGGAGATGTAAGAATCGAACTGATTAATGATTTGGGTGAATTGGTTGAATACAAAGAACTTAGAAATGTCGGACGATATGAAGAAGTAAGATTCAGAGGAGATAATATTATCGGAGGCATGTACTATGTAAGAACGATATCCTCGTCTGGCGAGGCACGATTGAAAGTGATTAAGTTAGGAAACTAATACAGCTTAATTATATGAGAAAGCCACCTCATTTATGGGGTGGCTTTTTTTATGTGTACTTTTGAAATACAAGGATCAAGTCAGAGATATTGTTATCAATGTATCCCGGGTTATCGATATTGTTTGCATGAACCAGATGAAAGCCATTTCTTACTGTAAAATCAGTGATGGCTTCTTCTGTATGGTAAAAAGTGGGTAATGTTTCATCATGATTATCTGCTCTCCTGACATCTTCTTCCAGGAAACCTCTTTTATGGATCATAGTACTCATGAAAAAGATTCCACCTGGCTCCAGGATTATAGATAGATCGTGGATTAATTTTTTGAGTTCATTTTGATTAAGATAAGGTAAAAGAAAACCTGCCACAACAAGATCATATACTGATGCAATACGACTGATAGAGTTACTATTCATTTGCCTGAATTTGGCTTTCGGAATCCTGGATTTGGCGATTTTGAGCATTTCTGAAGATAAATCGATCCCTGTTATATCAGCTTCGGGAAAAAGTTCAGAGATTGCATGTGTCAGGTTGCCGGGACCACATCCAATATCGAGAATTTGAGGCTTATCTTGACTGATCAATAGTGGCAATATTTCCAGGTCTGCTCTGTATAAATCCTGGTCCGCATATTTCCTTGCATAGCCAAGGGCATACTTGTCAAATATTTTTTTGATGATCTTATGTTGCATAACCTGGTTATGACTTAAATATTAACCATAGAAAACGAGTTTGAAAGGTCACATTCTCAATTTAAAGCAATATTAACTAGCTTAGTATAGAAAGCAATTCTCATAATACTGAATAAGTATTAAATTACATATTTGATTTTTTTAATATTTAAATTGTGTGGCCTAAAGCCTGGGGATATATTGTAAATATTGGTGCCTATGATCATTTGCAATGGTCTGAAAAGATTAAAGTCAGACTTTTAAACAAGCTCCTGTTTATTTGTGTATTTGTCACATTGTTACTTATGGTTTCAAGGTATTTCTTTTTTGAGCAAACTGTGATTCCTCAGATAAGGATCATATTTATTATTAGTATTTGTTTTTTGTTTCATTTTAAAGGAAATTACCTGCTTCCACGATATATCGCTTGCTTTATTTTTCCGATTTCAGTGGCACTTCTGATGTGCAGGGAGGGTGGAGTTCATGGAGAGCATTCAATATTTTTTGCTATTTCATTTATTGGGTTTATATTTTTCGAAAGACAGGTCTTTTCAAAGTTTCTATGTGTGGCCTGGAATGTTTTTCTGGGAATTTATTGCCTGGTACATGTTCATCATCATTTTGATTACAATCCAATCTCTTCCAACCTTTTCGGTTCCATAATTATTTTTTCAAGCATAATGGCTGTGATTAGCCTATTTATATATTTTAATCAAAAAGATGTATTTGGTTACGAGCATACCAGGGAGCGCCTTTTGGATGAATTACAAAAGAAAAATACAGAACTCGAAAGATTTGCATATGCCGCATCACATGATCTGAAAGAGCCATTAAATAATATAATTGGCTTTGGGGAAATTCTCAAGGATAATTTCAATGAAAAAGAATACGACAACAGTGTTGAATACCTTGATATTATTACTTCGAATGCCAGTCATATGAGCAACCTGGTCAGGGATACCCTGGAAGTTATTGCAGTAGAAAACGAGCAAATCGCCTATGATGTAGTTGATCCTAATATTATAATTCATCAGATCAGAACACTTATATCAGAAACAATCAATAAAAAGTCTGCAAGAGTAATAATCCAGAGAAAATTACCTGTTGTCAAAGCGCACAAAAGCGAATTGTTTTCTTTATTCAAAAACCTTATCGAAAATGGTTTGAAATATAATGATGATCCTTCTCCATATATCCTTATTGACTTCCTTGAATATGAGGACAAAACTGTATTCAAAGTTGCTGACAATGGATATGGTATTAAAAAGTCAGAGCAAAGTAAAATTTTTGAAATGTTTCAAAGACTGCATATCAGGACTGAACACGAAGGTTCAGGACTTGGATTGTCGATATGTAAAAAGATCGTTGAAAAAATGGGAGGAATAATATGGGTAGAAAGCAAACCTGGTGAAGGGGCCACATTTTATTTTAGTATTCCCAAGACAGATATGAGGGTTAAAATAAATTAAGCTCAAAGTAGTTCTTTAAGAACTCTTTATAGGATTATTTGTTTAACTAATGCTTCCTTTGTCCTTGAATTTAATTACCCTGTAAACGGACAATATGTATAATCCTCAAATTGAAAAAATGTCTCATGATGAATTGAGACAGATTCAAAGTAATCGATTAAATCAAATGCTCACCAGGCAATATGAGCATGTTCCTTTCTACAGGAATAAATTTACAAATCAAGGCATACATCCTTCAGATATCAAGAGCATAGAAGATATCTCCAGTTTACCATTCACCAGGAAATCTGACCTGCGGGATAATTATCCTTTTGATTTGTTGGCAACACCAATGGAAGAAGTCAGAAGGATCCACGCATCAAGCGGGACGACGGGGCAACCAACTGTTGTCGCATATACCCAAAATGATCTGGATATGTTTGATGAGGTTGTAGCAAGATCTTTGTATTGTGCAGGTGCAAGACCAGGCATGAAACTTCACAATGCCTACGGATATGGTTTGTTTACCGGAGGCTTGGGGGTACATAGCGGTGCCACCAAACTAGGAATGGCAGTGATTCCTGTTTCAGGAGGTATGACCGAAAGGCAAGTGAGACTCATCCAGGATTTCAAACCTGATGTGATCAGTTGTACACCTTCTTATGCTCAAAGGTTGACGGATGAATTTTCCAAAAGAGGTATATCTCCGGAATCCTTGTCTTTGCAATATGCTGTTTTAGGCGCAGAACCATGGACCGAAGCCATTCGGGTACAGGTTGAAAATGGACTTGGACTTAAAGCATCCAATATTTATGGGCTGAGTGAAATTATTGGTCCAGGTGTATCGCGGGAAGATGTAGAAGAGAAGGGTACAGGGTCCTATATATGGGAAGATCATTTTTATCCTGAAGTTGTAGATAAAGATACTGGTGAAGTATTGCCGTATGGTGAAGAGGGTGTCCTTGTTTTCACAACCCTTACTAAAGAAGCCCTTCCGCTTTTAAGATACTGGACTAATGACATTTGCTCTATAAATTATGATCCAAATGGAAAAAGGACGCATATCAAAATGTCTTCAATCAAAGGCCGTGCTGATGATATGTTGATTATCAGGGGCGTCAATCTGTTCCACACCCAGGTTGAAGAAGTAATTAATGAAATGGATTTCGTTGAACCGCATTACCAGTTGATTGTGACCCGAAATGGAAATATGGACAATATTGAAGTCGCTGTTGAAGTAGCTCAAGGTGTTGATGACGCCAGTAGGTCACTGGCAGATACACTCAAACACCATATCAAAGAAAGTATTGGCCTTTCCATGAAAATATCTCTTAAACCAATTGGATCAATGGGAAGAAGTGAAGGAGGAAAGCTGAGTCGGGTTTTGGATAAAAGAGAACAGATGGTTTTAGGCGAGGACGCCTAAAACAACCGGTTGGGTCATAGGTTTTATCATACCTCCAGGTTTCTTCAGGCGTCCCCGCCTGAAGACAAACACACTGACTACATTTTTACAAGTGATTTTGCATTTGTGGAAGAAAAGAAACGGGGTTAGGACGTGTGGTTTAAACCACACGTCAAAAAAGGCTTAAACCGC
>JABDPK010000199.1 GCA_013042795.1 Saprospiraceae bacterium
GTGATCCATATATCACTACTCAACGAGAAACCGATTTGTATTGATTGTCCTATTCGTTGGTTGATTTGCTCAAAGTTTGAGGAGTTGATGATTGTTTCAAGGATATTTTTGAAGTGGTTTTGTGGTCTGTAGTACTTTATATCATCATTAATTCTTCCTCTTAATACGGAGTAACCAAGGGCTTTTGGTAAATATAGTCCTTCATATTCCGAATCGAGTAGATGTTCTTCAATTGATACTAACTGAAGTGGATTGTCATTAGCTACCCTTGTATAAAGATCATGTATTGCGCCTTCGTACTTCTGTACGAGCGCCCTGTAATCATCATCTTCCTCTTCATCAAGGAATTTTTTTAATTCATCTGATGCCTGAATTGCTTTTTTTATTTCTTCCAATTCTGATAAATAGCTGCTATTAAGACTTTCCATAATTTTTGATTTAATACGTAGGAACCTGGTAAAACATCAGTTTTACCAGGTTCCTTTAATCTTCAAAATGTTATTTAAAAAACAACTTAATGGTTGTTTGATTTCTTACTCTTCCTCTTTTACAACCTCATCTGCTGAAACAGCATCAACAGCTTCTTCTGTAACAGACTTTACCTCTTCTTCAACAACTTCGGCAACTTCTTCAGTGGCTTCTGCTGCAGCTTCTACAACTTCCTCTTTCACGGTTTCAGCGGCTTCTGCAACTTCCTCTTTTACGGTTTCAGCGGCTTCTGCAACTTCCTCTTTTACTGTTTCAGTTACTTCTGCTTTGACTTCAGCAACCTCTTCTTTTACGGTTTCGGTTGCTTCTGCTTTGACTTCAGCAACTTCCTCTTTCACGGTTTCAGTGGTTTCTGCTTTGACTTCAGCAACTTCCTCTTTTACTGTTTCAGTTACTTCAGGTACTGCAGCCTCAGCTGCTACAGCTTCTTCAGTGACGGCTTCAACATCAGGAGAATCACCTCTAAATGCTTCAGCAGCTTCTGTATCAACAGGCTTCTTGCGTGGTTTGATTTCTCCTGAAACCATTTTCCAGAATTCCTCTCTGGCGCGTATTGTATCTTCTCTTCTTGCAGCAACTTTAGCTTCTTTGTTGCTGATCCAATCCTGGTACATCTGTTCAGCTTTTTCTTCTGTCAATGCACCTTTTGCAACACCTCTCATAAGATGTTTCTTATAATAGACTCCTTTGAACTTTAAAATAGCTCTGGTGGTATCTGTGGGTTGTGCACCTTTAGATATCCAGCTGAAAGCTTTGTCCCTGTCCAGTTCAATGGTAGCAGGAACAGTCATAGGATTATAAAAGCCAATATTTTCAATGAATTTACCGTCTCTTGGAGCTCTGGCATCAGCGACGACGATGTGATAATAAGGTCTTTTTTTACGACCTCTTCTAGCAAGTCTTATTTTTACAGGCATAAGTTAAAATTTATGTGGTTAAGCCATTCCTGATTACCTCGCCTATCGAGCATCAGAATTTTAACGGCGCAAAGATAATATAATCCTTTAACAAATCAACTTTTCAAATATTATTACTCAACTTTTTATATATATTTAAATTTTTCACTATATCAGCGGCTCTGCCGTATCTTTGACAATCTTAATTATACTGATATTGATAAATACTGAGAAAGATAAAGGTAAAAAGACTAAAAAGGTGACTCCTTTGATGAAACAGTATTTCGACATCAAAAGGAAACACCCGGATGCACTATTGTTATTCCGGGTAGGAGATTTTTATGAAACTTTTGGTGAAGATGCTATTAAGGCTTCCCATATTTTAGGAATTATTCTTACAAAAAGAAACAATGGAGGTTCCAATATTGAGCTTGCAGGATTTCCGCATCACTCTCTTGATCTTTATCTGCCCAAGTTGGTCAAAGCAGGATATCGTGTAGCAATATGCGAACAACTTGAAAAGCCCAGTAAGGAGAAGAAGATTGTTCGCCGGGATGTAACCGAAGTTGTCACACCAGGTGTTACTACAAATGAAAGTATACTGGATTCATCGCAGAATAACTTTCTTGCATCCCTTTTTTTTGAGGACAATAAAATCGGTATAGCCTTCCTGGACATCTCGACGGGTGAATTTATCGTTCACCAGGGTAACAGGCATTCGATCGAAAAATTGATTCAGAGTTTTGAACCGAATGAGGTTTTATATTCAAAGAAGCAAAAAGGGCAACTTGAAGAAATCCTTGATTCCTCTGTGTATAAATTTGGCCTTGATGAATGGTTTTTTGATGCTGATTATAACAGGGATATTCTACTGGAACACTTCAAGGTGGTTTCACTTAAAGGCCTGGGCTTAGAGGAACTGGGCCTTGCACAGGTTGCATCAGGAACTATCCTTCATTATTTATCGACAATTCAGCAAAGAAATATAAGTCATATTCATCAGGTTACAAGAGTACAGTCTGACAAGTATATGTGGCTTGATCGTTTTACAATAAGGAATCTTGAACTTGTACGAAGCAACCATGAAAGTGGTATTTCCCTGCTTGAGGTTATAGATAGGACCAAGACACCAATGGGTGCAAGGATGTTGTCCAAATGGATGGTTCTTCCTCTAAAATCAATTTCCGAAATTGAACAACGTCTTGATTGTGTTGAAACACTATATGAGGATGAATCTTTAAGGGAAAACCTTGGTGAACAGTTAAAGAAGGTAGGAGACCTCGAAAGAATGACTTCACGAATTCCAATGGGTAAGATCAACCCAAGAGAGTTTCTGGGTATCAGGAATACTCTGCGTGTGGTTGAAAAGCTCAAGGAATCTGTTCTTGTAAAACAATCCAACCCTATTTTCACCAAGCTTGTGCAAGGACTTGATGAGTGCCGGAAATTTACAGAGCTCATTGAAAATTCAATCGATGAGGATGCACCTGTACTACTGAAGAAAGGTCAAGTTATCAAGGAAGGATGGAATGAAGAACTGGATGAGTGGCGTCATGTTTCAAATAATGCAAAGGATTTATTGATTAAGTTGCAAACCAAAGAGATACAAAATACCGGTATCACCGGATTGAAGGTAGGCTTCAATAATGTATTTGGATACTATCTCGAGGTAACCAATAAATACAAGGATCAGGACCTTATACCTGAAAACTGGATCAGGAAACAAACACTCAAAGGATCCGAAAGGTATATTACACCTGAACTAAAAGAACTGGAATCAAAAATATTACAGGCGCAGGAGAAAATTTCAGAATTGGAAGAAAAGCTGTTCATTGAACTGGTTGCCAAATCTGCTGGTTATGTATCTACCCTGCTCAATAATGCAAATATTCTGGCACAACTGGACTGTTTTTATTCATTCTCTGAACTCGCTGAAAAAGGACAATATGTGCGTCCTAAAATCAATGATTCTTTGGTACTTGATATTAAAGCTGGGAGACATCCTGTGATTGAGACGCAGCTTGAAGCGGATAAGCCATATGTTCCAAATGACGTGTACCTTGATCCAGAAAGGCAACAGATCATTATGATAACCGGTCCTAATATGTCTGGTAAAAGTGCAGTCTTACGCCAAACTGCATTGATCACTTTGCTTGCACATATGGGGTGTTACGTGCCAGCAGAATCCGCATCAATAGGTATCGTCGATAAAATATTTACGCGGGTTGGAGCATCGGATAACATATCCAGTGGAGAATCCACCTTTATGGTGGAAATGAATGAGACTGCAAGTATTTTGAATAATCTTTCTGCACGCAGTCTAATCATTTTGGACGAAATCGGGAGAGGAACAAGTACCTACGATGGTATTTCTATCGCCTGGGCTATTGCAGAATATCTGCATGATGATGGACATCTAAGACCCAAAACACTTTTTGCTACGCATTACCATGAGCTTAATCAGCTTGCTGAAAGTTTTGAAAGAATAAAGAACTATAACGTTGCCACAAAAGAAGTCGAAGACAAAGTCATATTCCTCAGAAAACTTGTGCCCGGATCATGTGAGTCAAGTTTTGGAATTCATGTGGCACAGATGGCAGGGATGCCATCATCGCTTGTAAAGAATGCCAATGCCTTGCTTAGGGAACTCGAATCAAAATCTGTACATCAGAAATCTGAAATCCAATCAGCTATCCAGGATCATCAGACATCCAGTAGTTTTCAATTGGATATTTTTGACAAAGGAGACAGTGAATGGTTGGAAATAAAAGCGGAACTTGAAAAACTGGACATCCAAAGTATGACGCCTATAGAATGTATGCTAAAACTTAAGGAGTTGTCAGAAAAAATAAAAGGAGATCAATAGTATATCGATCTCCCCTTTTTCCAGCCTCTTATAAACCTAGTTGGCTATTACTAATTTCTTTAAGGCAATCTTGTCTTTTGATCTCAGCTGTACAAGATAAACTCCTCCAGTTAAGTCACTGATATCAATTATTTCTGAGATACCATTTGATTGATAGGTTCTCTTATAGTTCTCTTGTCCCAGTAATGAAATAACAGAAAGTTCAACTTCCTCAACCCTGTCCAGTTTTATATCAATTGAAACAAATCCTGATGCCGGATTCGGATGTAACTTGAAATCATTAATAAAATCTATTTCATTTACATTGGTAGAACTTTGAACTGTGTAAGTCTCTTCAATTGTACAACCTTTAGTATCTGTAATTACAACATGATATTCTCCTGCCGGAAGATCGATGAGTGATGTCTCTGTGCTTCCGTGATCCCAAAGGACCATGAAACCACCGTTGCCTCCAGCGATTTCAAGATCAATTGTACCATTGTCTAATCCGCCACTTGTATGTTCAACAAGCGCTTCCACTGTGATCTCTTCAGGTTGAACGATGTCATAAGTTTCCTGTAGTACTTCACCAGACGCATCTTTGACGACAAGTGAGTATGTTCCGGGACCTAATGATTCTACAGGATTACCTGTCAGAATATTTCCGTTTTCATCTTCCCAGCTATATTCAAATCCTGGTAAACCACCAAACACGGTAACTGCAATACTTCCGTCTGTAGCACCATAACAACTGATATTATAAATTACTGAAGACATTTGCATCGCTGTTTTTGCCAGAATTTCCTGACATTCCGTGCTTGTTCCGCAATCATTTGTAGATGATAAACACACATTGTAATACCCTGCGGTCGAATAAGTATGAACCGGATTTTCTTCAGTTGAAGTACTACCATCTCCGAAATCCCAAAGTCTGTCCGTTATCGTTCCTTCTGATTCATCAGTAAAACTGAAGTCGAAATCTGCATTTTGATAAATGAATGCCGCCGATGGCACATCATCCAGGTCGGCATCTACGGCTACATTCAAACTTGATTCACAACCATTTTCATTGGTTACAATGACTGTATAAATACCAGCTTCATTGACTTCGACATCTTCTTCAGTTGAAATCAGTTCCTGTTGGGCGTTATACCAATTTATAGTCACGTTCGGTCCAGTAATATTTAAGTCTATAATTGAACTTGCATTATTACATCCCAGGACATCCGGTGTCTCAACACTTATCTCAGGTAAGGCATTGGCCTCTACTTCAAAGCTTGAAGTTGATATACAACCCGAAATTGTGTTTTCGATTTCTACATCCACAGTAGCACTGCTAGATACATTGATGCATGGTTCGTTTCCTACGATTATACCATCTATATACCAGTTTGCAATTTCATTTGCATCAAGTTCGACACAAAGTTCTGTGCTGTTATTCTCACAAAATCCGAGATCTCCTGCAAGATCAACCGTTGGCTTTTCAAGCGCTTCTACCACTACTGTTTCTTCATTTGTACATCCACTTGCATTATTAGTGATTACCACGGTAACGTCACTATTGTCATTCACGGTAATACATTCTGAGCTACCCGCGTCCTGTCCATCAACAAACCAGTTTGCAGATTCATCATCTTCAAGTTCTACGCAAAGCTCGGTATTACTGTTTTCACAAAACTCCAATTCTCCCATGAGGTCAACCAATGGTTCATCCAGTGCCGTGATTGCAACATTCTCGTCGCTACTACATCCATTTATTGTGTTTGTTACAATGACTGTAACATTACTTCCTTGAGTAACTGTTATACAGTTAGTGTTACCTTCAGAGCTTCCATCGACAATCCATTCGGGCATTTCTTCCGGACCTACGGTAACGCAAAGTTCTGTTTCGAATCCAGGACATATATCCAGGTCGCCGGCAAGGTTGATTATTGGTGTGCCTGCTTCTTCAACAATGGTGTTTGCCACAGAAACACAACCACTTATCGTATCTGTAACTATAAGGGAATAGGTTCCTGCAGATCCTACATTAATATCAAGTAAAGCTGGATCAGAAAGAATTTCCCCATCAAGCGTAGTCCATTGATAGACTGTCAATGAATCTTCTGATCCTGATCCACTCAGCGTAGCAGTGGCATTGCTGCAATCAATATCATTCAGGGTTGTTGCAACTACTGCAGGTGAATTGAGGTTCAGGTCAACTACAACGGTCGCATATGAGGAGCATTCCAGTTCATCATCATACACTTCAAGTGTATAAATTCCTGCGGAATCTACCTGTACCTGGAATCCGGAGCCTACAAAATTATTTGTTGGATCAAACCAGTTGTATTCTATGAAGTTGCCAACAGAACTACTGTCTGCATTTACCCAGACAGTATCGGTAAGACAATTAAATGATCCTAATGCCTGTGCCATGGCAAGTGGTGCTTCGTCTACTTCTACTGTAAACTGGACAAAGGTTTCGCAACCATTGCCATCTGAGACTGTGACGTCGTATTCACCTGCTTCAATAGTGATAAAATCATTGGTTGTTTCAAAATCTTCAAAAGTGAAAGTAAACGGATATGTTCCGCCATCTACAATAAAGTCTACTTCACCAATACCATTTCCTCCACATTCAGCATTTTCCACTTCTGTTTCTACAACAAGTTCATCCGGTTCGTCAATAAAATAGTCAAAATCAAACTGGCATCCGCTGTCTAGATCGGTCACTTCCAATTCATAATCACCACCATCTATACCGTCCAGAACAGGAGTTGTTGCGCCATTTGACCAATCATAGACAAAATTGCCTGAGCCTCCATCCATTTCAACTTCGAGATATCCAGAGAAATCATTATTACAGAGCAGATCCTGTGCATCTACCAGCATAACTTCAGCAATATTCTGATTGTCTACTTCTATTGGTCCCATTTCGAATTCGAAACCATTGGAATCCGAAAGAGTGACGTAATATTCGTCATTTTCAAGATCTGTCTGATCCTGTTCATCAGATCCATTCGACCAGTCATAATCCACTGCCCCATAACCTCCATTTACCATAAGGTCAATTCCTGAAGTAAAACAATCAGAGTCTTGCACAACTGCTGTTGAAAATACCATTTGGAAAGATTCAAGAAGCCAGTTCTCCCATTCACTGGAAGAAGCCTGTCCTACTTCATATACTTTCTTGTTTGGTGCAATACCATAAAGTGTAGGGTAATAATTAATATTGAAAT
Source organism: Saprospiraceae bacterium (assembly GCA_013042795.1). Next base: position 7,452 of record JABDPK010000199.1, read on the forward strand.
CGTTGTTCACTGCAGAGGCTTCTGATGAAGGTGGATTAAGAATGGGATATGTTACACCTGCAGTCCAGTCTCCGATACTGCCTCCTGAACAACCTGAAGGTCCATAAATACAAGGCTGGGTTGTATTTGGATCAGCTTCTATCATAAAGACCATGACCTGATCTGTTCCTCCGGGGCCATAATTGTCATAAAGATCTTCCAGGATTCCAGTTTGGTGATAATTCCAGCATGGTCCACACCAAGTGGCTGAAAAATCCAGAACTACTGAATACCCCTGGTCCAGGACGTCATAGAGGTCCCAGGTATTGCCCTGCAAGTCATCCAGGGAAAAATTTGGTGCTGTATCTCCGTCAGCAAGCTGGGCATTTATTTGGCCAACTGAGCAGAGAAAAAATAAAGATAAAATGATTGTACTTTTCACGGTATAAATGATTTTTCCCGAAAATAGGAAAAATCATTTAAAGCCTTTCATATTAGGCATATTTTGCATCATTTGGTTCATGCCTTTGCCTTTTGACATCATATGCATCATATTTCGCATTTGGTCAAACTGCTTGATGAACATATTGATTTCATGGATGTTTCTACCGCACCCCTTCGCAATCCGTTTCTTGCGACTCATATTCAATACCTCGGGATTGGATCTTTCCTGTGGAGTCATGGAAAGAATAATAGATTCAACCTTGCCGAATGCACTATCGTCGATATCAAGATTCTTTAGTTTACTCATGCCGGGGATCATGCCAACCAGGGATTTTAAATCTCCCATTTTCCTGATCTGGTTAAGCTGTCCAAGGAAGTCATTAAAATCAAATTTGTTCTTTTTGATTTTCTTTTCAAGGCGCTTAGCTTCTTTTTCATCAAACTGATCCTGGGCCTTTTCAACAAATGAAACAATATCTCCCATTCCCAGGATACGCTGTGCCATCCTGTCTGGATGAAATACATCCAGGGCATCCATCTTCTCCCCCGTACTCACAAATTTGATAGGTTTGCCGACTGTATATTTCACTGAAAGTGCTGCACCACCTCTGGTATCACCATCTAGCTTAGTAAGCACTACCCCATCATAATCTATTCGTTCATTAAAAGCAGCAGCTGTATTTACTGCATCCTGCCCAGTCATGGAGTCTACAACAAACAAGGTTTCTGTCGGTGTGATAGTGTTTTTTATACCTTCTATCTCATCCATCATTTCTTCATCAACAGACAAACGACCTGCTGTATCTACAATGACGACACTATAATTATTCTGCCTGGCATGTACAACTGCGTTTCCTGCAATATCGACAGGATTCAGATTGCCTTCTTCTTTGTAAATGTCTACACCAACCTGTTCTGCAATAACGCCCAACTGGTTGATGGCGGCTGGCCTGTAGACGTCGCAGGCTGCAACAAGAACCTTGTGTTGTTTTTTATCTTTAAGATGTTTTGCAAGCTTGCCTGTAAATGTTGTTTTACCGCTACCTTGAAGTCCGGCGATAAGAATTACACCTGGTTTCCCTTTGGCATTGATTCCAACGGATTGCCCTCCCATCAGTTCGATCATCTCGTCCATGACGATCTTGACCATTAATTCTCCCGGTTTGACAGATTTCAGGACATTCCTTGTTCCCATGGCTTCATCCTTTACCTTGTCGGTAAATTCCTTTGCAATCTTGTAGTTCACATCAGCAGCTACCAATGCTCTCCTTATTTCTTTGATGGATTGCGCAATATTTATCTCCGAGAGTTTACCTTGTCCTGATAGACCCTTAAACGCCGAATCGAGCTTTTCACTTAAAGTATCAAACATGTTTGTCTTTTTCTATTTGCTGCAAAAATATAATAATGGAAGCATATTGGTATCCTGATTATTTGAATTCCATTTAAATTTCACAGGATAAATAAATATGACTGTAAAAAGCCTTCCTTAATCTAGTTCTAAATTATTTCTAATGAATTAATACGTTAAGAATAGATGAAAAGTTTAAAAGTTATTCATATTACTAATTTATTTAATATGTTTTTATTGGTTAAATTGCATTGATGAAGCTCTATTTCTACATATTGCTCCTGTTCTTTATAAGCAAACCTGCTGGTGATTCAGCCTTTGTGCTTGATTCAAAACCGGAACCCGGTAAAATCATTGACATATATGACGGAGTTCCGGTGTATTATAATGGTGATATGAATAATGTCTTTGGCAGGAATACAACAATGGACGGGTATAATCTAGGGCTTAAGTATCAATGCATAGAATATGTCAAGAGGTATTATTACTATCGTAAGGATCATAAAATGAATGATCCTTATGGTCATGCCAAAGATTTCTACGATAAAAGTCTGGATGACAGGAAGTATAACAAGAAAAGAGGACTATACCAGTTTGCCAATGGTTCTGAATACAGGCCAATTGCCGGGGATATCCTCGTATTTGATGCCGACTGGGAGAATCCTTTTGGTCATATAGGAATTGTGACTAAATCCGAAGGTCATCATCTCGAAATAATTCAGCAGAATGTTGGTGAGCAAACACGTGCTCATTATCGAATCTACAAAGCGGACGACCTTTATTATATTAATGATGGCCATATTCTCGGCTGGCTCAGAAAAGGATAGGAATTATGAAAATCCGACTTATATACCAGGGGAAAAGTGGAAAAAATCATTTTGATAAAGCCGAAGACATGTATTTGTCAAGAATAAAAAAATATATAAGCTTTGACATACAGCAACTTCAACCTTTAAAGCTGTCCAATGCTTTGTCTGTTGAAGAGATCAGGAAGAAAGAAGAGGAATACTTTTTGAAAAAACTGCCGACGGATTCTTTAATTATCCTTCTTGACGAGAAGGGAAAATCATATAATTCAAGCTCTTTCTCAAAATTCCTCGATAAAATGACCAGTTTCCAAAGTAAGAAAATAATTTTCGTAATTGGCGGCGCTTTTGGATTTTCTAATTCAATGAAGCAGAGAGCAGACCATATTGTACGCTTGTCTGATATGACGATGGCACATCATCTGGCAAGAATTGTATTTTTAGAACAACTTTACAGAGCATTTACAATAATAAAGGGCGAACCTTATCATAACGCTTAACCATGTCCATAACACTTGCATTGTGTATCATAACAGGGATTATTTCATTCCAGGGATTCAATAATCCAAACATTGTTAACAGCCTGAAACACTACCCTGTTGCAGAGCATCAAAACAAGGAGTATTACAGGATGTTAAGCTCAGGTTTTGTGCATGGTGGATGGATGCATTTACTTATAAACCTGTTTGTGTTATATCAATTCGGGCCTATCGTAGAGAAAGTTTACGGACAGGTATTTGGTGAAATTACAGGACCGATCATGTACCTCTTCATGTATCTTGCGACTATAGTAGTTGCTGATTTACCAACATTTTTCAGGCATAGGAATAATCCTGCCTATGCAGCAGTTGGTGCTTCGGGTGCGGTATCCGGTGTGGTATTCATATACATCCTTTTCTTTCCCTGGGCTCAACTATCCCTTTACGGGATCATACCGTTCAGAGCTATTGTAGGCGGTGTGGCCTACCTCATTTATTCTTCATGGGCCAGTAAAAATCGTCAGGATGGGATTGATCATAGTGCGCACTTCTACGGCGCAGTATTTGGAATGCTTCTCACAATTGCATTTAAACCATCCTTATTATCTCACTTTATCAATGAACTAACCTCTGGTTTTCCATTTTAGGATTCATCAAGAAATGGATACCTGTAATCTTTTGGTGCGACAAAGTTCTCTTTGATCGTTCTAGGTGACACCCATCTGTAAAGATTCAATATGGACCCTGCTTTATCATTGGTTCCGGATGCTCTCGCTCCTCCAAATGGCTGTTGACCAACAACTGCACCAGTAGGTTTATCATTGATATAGAAATTTCCGGCTGAATTCCTGAGTCTTTTAACGACTTGTCCAAGAATGTATCTGTCCTGGGCAAAGATTGACCCCGTTAAAGAATATGGTGAAGTCTCATCCAGGATATCCATGGTTTTTTCGAAGTCTGCATCATTATAGACATAAATGGTCAGTATGGGGCCAAATATTTCCTCACACATGGTTACATAATTCGCTTTCTTGGCCTGGATCACAGTTGGTTCAATGAAATATCCCTGTGATTTGTCATAACCACCACCAATCAGGATATTTGCGTCTTTGGACTTTTGTGCCTTGTCAATATATGAAGTGATCTTATCAAACGCTTTTTCATCAATGACAGCATTGATAAAATTCTCAAAATCTTCGGTAGGACCCATTTTCATGGATTTCAGGTCTTTAGTCAGTCCTTTTTTAACCTGGGCCCAAAGAGACTTAGGAATATACGCTCGTGAAGCTGCAGAGCATTTTTGTCCCTGGAACTCAAAAGCGCCCCTTGTCAATGCAGTAGCAACCTGGTCTGCATTTGCACTGGGATGAGCCAGAACGAAATCCTTTCCTCCTGTTTCTCCTACGATTCTGGGATAACTCTTGTATTTGGAGATGTTATTTCCGATGGTGGACCAGAGATAATTAAATACACCAGTACTGCCTGTAAAGTGCAAACCTCCAAAATCTGTATGATTAAAAATGACGTCGCCAGCTGTAGGTCCATCAACAAATACAAGGTTGATTACGCCAGCAGGTAATCCTGCTTCTTCAAGTATCTCCAGGATCAAGGAAGCACTGTAGATTTGACTGTTGGCTGGTTTCCAGACAACTGTATTTCCCATCAAAGCGGGTGCTCCCGGCAAGTTTCCTGCAATTGCTGTGAAGTTAAATGGTGTCAATGCAAATATAAAACCTTCAAGAGGTCTGTATTCAAGGCGGTTCCAGACACCGGGACTGCTGTTAGGTTGTTGGGAATAAATTTCGGTCATGTATTGAACATTAAACCTCATGAAATCAACGAGTTCACAGACAGCATCAATCTCAGCCTGCCATATATTTTTGGATTGGCATAACATCGTGGCAGCATTCATTTTAGCGCGGTAAGGTCCCGCAATAAGATCTGCTGCTTTCAGGAATATTGCCGCGCGGTCTTGCCACGGCATATTAGACCAGGCTTCCTTTGCCTCCATGGCTGCATTGATAGCATCTTTTACATGGCTTTTGTTACCCCTTGAAAATTTGCCTATAACATGTTTGATATCATGCGGTGGTGCAATTTTCGATTTTCTTCCAGTGAAGATTTTCTCTCCTCCAATGGTCATTGGAATATCCTTCACTTCTGAGCGCAATGCTTCAAGTGCTTCTTTGACTTTTTTCTTTTCAGCACTGCCTGGTTCATAATTAAGACAAGGTTCGTTCTTTGCTTCAGGAACTCTAAAAATACCGTTTGACATATTTCTTTATTTATAAAATTTATTCTTTAAATCATTATTTATCAGTTCGGGAACGAAGGCACTCACATCGCCTTTTCCTTTGATTATCTCTCTGACTATAGTACTTGAAATGTGGCTCAAAGAAGGATGTGAAATCAGGAATACCGTTTCGATACCTTCGCCAATAATATTATTTAGCTGGGAGATTGTTTTTTCATAATCAAAATCAGAGGAGTTTCTTAATCCCCTTAACAGGAAGTTTGCTTTTACTTCCCGGGCATAATTGACAGTCAGTCCTTTGTATGTTGAGACTTCTATTTTATCATTATCCGCAAAGACTCCCTGTAGCCAGGCCATTCTCTGTTCAATAGTAAACAGGTATTTTTTTTGATCATTTTCTCCGATAGCTACTATTATCTTGTCAAAAAGCGGTTCCGCACGCTTAAGGATATCGAGGTGACCTACGGTTATAGGATCAAAAGAACCGGGAAAGAGAGCTATTTTCATCTGCTTTTAAAAATCAGGCGCAAAGATAGTTACATTTTACTTGCGATCTTTTTAATTTTCAACAGTTTTTAAATTTCCTTGTTCATGCATATTTAATGATTAAGATCATACACATACCATTTTTCTTATTTGCTATTACTTTATTCTTGTCTTGTAATGAAGAACCAGGAAATGAAGCTTCATCAAGTACAGAAAAACTCTATTTCAAGGATTATGTAAGCCCTGAATACAAATGGGGCTATGTTAATTTGGAAGGCGCTCCTGTAATTAAACCGATTTATGATGATGCCAGGGATTTTAGCTTTGGAAGAGCTGCAGTAAACCTGAACGGGAAATGGGGATTTATTGATAAAGATGGCCAGCTCGTGCTCGAACATCTTTATATGGATGTCATTGACTTTTCAGAAGATCGTGCATTTGTGAAAGACTTCAATTCAAAATGGTTCTTAATCGATCTGGATGGAAAAGTAATTCAGACACTGGATTTCGAGGCGTTTAATAAATTTAAATTTGGCATGGCCCCTGTGTCTGTTTCCGGTCAATGGACAATCATAGATCGCTTCGGGGAGCCAATTATAAATGAGAAATATGACATTATTTCTATCATGGACTCCACGCATTATATTTATAAATTCAAAGATCAATGGGGGATCAGGACAATTGATAAGAAGGATGTTTTGGAAAGGAAGTATGATCGAATAAATATTATAAGCAGTGATTTGGCCAAATTAAAATCAAAGGGCAAATATATATTGTATGACAAATCTGTAAATGCGTTTTCAAAAGCCTTTGACAAGATCATTTCAACTGATAAGGGAGAAACACATTATGTGATTTCAGGCAATTCTGCATACTGGATGGATAAAACTTTCAATCTGACAAAAGCCCCTTTCTTTGAAAAAGTCAGAGCTCTCGAATATGACAGATGGAAATTCAAGCAGGATGATAAATGGGGTCTGATGGACAGTTCAGGAAAAATAATCGTTTCACCACGGTTTGACCTGGTAAACAAATACTATTCAAAACGGGCTGCGTTTTCCGAAGATGATAAGTGGGGATATCTCGATTTGAACGGAAATATTGTCATGGATCCTGTCCTGGGATTAGGCTGGGATTTTCGGGATAATAGATGCAGGATTATTACAGGCAACGGCTTTGGACTAATTGATACCTCATTTAATCTGATTATCAAAGACAAATACAGGGAATTAAGAGATTTTTATGGAAATCGTGCCCGGTTCCAGAATATATAGGAATTGGTTCGTTTTGTAATTAACCAGGTATTTACCTCACTTTTTGGATGAAAGTCATTTATACAATTGTCATATATTTGCGCAAAATTTTCTTTACATATGAATTTTGATCTAATAGTATTAGGAAGCGGCCCGGGAGGCTATGTTGCAGCGATCAGAGCATCGCAGTTAGGTATGAAGGTAGCTATTGTCGAACGTGAAAACCTGGGCGGAATTTGCCTTAACTGGGGATGTATACCAACTAAAGCCCTGCTCAAATCAGCCCAGGTATTTGATTATATCAATCATTCAGAAGATTATGGTATTACGGTCGGAAATTCAAAAGTCAATTTCGACAAAATGATCGCCAGGTCCAGAGGGGTTGCTGATGGTATGAGTAAAGGCATACAATTCCTTATGAAAAAGAATAAGATTACCGTCTTGGATGGTGAAGGTAAACTGGCAAGAGGCAGGAAACTGGTAGTCACTGATGCAAAAGGATCAAAGAAAGAATATTCAGCAGAGCATATTATTGTAGCAACCGGAGGACGTTCAAAGGCATTGCCTAATATTCCTATCGATGGAGAAAAAGTTATCGGTTACCGAAAGGCGATGACACTAAATAAGCAGCCCAAGAGGATGGTTGTTATTGGTGCTGGTGCTATAGGTGTCGAATTTGCTTATTTCTACAATTCCATAGGTACAGAAGTTACGATTGTTGAATTCCTTGAACAAGGTCTTTTACCAAGAGAAGATAAAGATGTTTCAAAGGAGTTGGGTAAGGTGTTTAAGAAATATGGAATAAATGTCCAAGGAAACACCAGCGTTGAAAAAGTGGATACAAGTGGCAAGAATATCAAGGTAACTCTGAAAAACAGGAAAAAAGGTGAAGAGGAAGTTATTGAATGTGATGTGGTACTTAGTGCGACAGGTGTAATGCCGAATACTGAAAATATAGGCCTGGAAATACTGGGCGTTGAAACAGAAAAATCCGGGCACATCAAGGTAGATGAATTCTGCAGAACCAATGTGGCAGGAATATATGCTATCGGTGATGTATTGTCTACTCCTGCTCTTGCACATGTTGCAAGTGCTGAAGGGATACTTTGTGTGGAGAAGATCAAAGGAATGAATGTACATCCGATTGATTATAATATTATCCCAAGTTGCACCTACTGTATTCCTGAAGTAGCAAGTGTCGGGTTGACCGAAGCACAGGCCAAGGAACAAGGCTATGAATTAAAAGTGGGCAAATTTCCGTTTTCCGCCTCCGGAAAAGCGAGTGCATCTGGTGCTAAGGAGGGATTTGTCAAGGTTTTATATGATGCCAAATACGGTGAACTTCTTGGCGGACACATGATAGGTAGTAATGTCACAGAAATGATTGCAGAACTGGTAGCTGCCAAAAATCTGGAAACAACAGGACATGAGTTACTGAAAGCAATTCATCCGCATCCTACTATGAGTGAAGCCGTCATGGAAGCAACCGCTGCTGCTTATGATGAAGTAATTCATTTATAACTATTTTCCAGGGAAACTATATAAATCAGTAGATCGGAAATTCCTTGAGACTGAATCCACCGAAGATGCCTAGCCCGTTTTCTATATTGGAATAAATATCAACAGGCTGTGTTAATGATGTCACCTTGATGTCAGTTTGTTTATAAAGCTCATACGTTCGAAGGTATTCAAACAAATCTTTAGAAACAGCCATTACTTTCAAGTTGAACCTGGGATTTATTGATGGGTTCTGGTTGGTGTTTTCATGACCATTCTTGGTAATTATTTCATTTCCCAGCGTGAGTTTCGTGGTATATACCGTACCATCAAATTCAGAGTCGGATATAAACAAGAGTGAATTAAGTGACTTGAGATTTTCTTCCTGGTTTTCAAGTTCAAGTTCTAAAGGTAAAGTTGCTGCTACATAGCTTTCGCCCTCCGGATCTTCGGTATTTTCCTCGTATATGTTTTCCACTATTTCCCACACATAAAAATTTTCTTCTTCAGGATTGTCCTCTATCTCTATGTCAATTTCTATTGTTTCATTGCCTTCCTCATCAAGGGCGTCTTTCTTTATGACATCAACTTGTATGACGGATGGCAAATAGGTTCTGGCAGTAGCGACCTCATCTTCTGCTGTTGTAACTTCCATTTCATAACTGTGCCCTTCAGTGGGGTTCAGGGATCTTCCATAATGACCATCTCCGATGTTTTTCAGAAAGAAAGCCTGTCCTGTATTTAAACTTGTGATCTTGACAGTTGCTTGATTGATATACTGAAAATCAGAGTTGTCAAAGATTGATTTGCTATAGCTGAGATTTACATTCCAGGATGAATCGGGACTTATGATTGAGTTGATTACTATTTGCTTTTGAGAGTCCGTACTTTCAATATTTATGGTCTCTTCACAGGCAAATAAAGAGAACAAAAAGAGTATGTAAACAAAATGTTTCATTGGTCGTATTAGCTAAAATACGGCTTATTTAAAACTAATACAAATAGCTACCTATTTTACCAGGAGTACTTCACATTTAATTTTGGAATAACCGGGTAAATCGAAATTTTTCTGAAGCCATCAAAATCCTGGGTTACAGGATCCTGGAATAAGTACACATAGAATGGATTCAGGCGATTATAAATATTGTAGACTCCGATGCTGTATTCCAGGGACGCGCCTGATTTGAGCTTTTTCTTGTTTTTATAAATTAAATCAAGATGATGAAAATCCGGTACTCTTCCATTATTTCTCGAAATTGGAACAAGCCTGGGTGTACCATCAGGACCAAGGATTTCTATTGTGGCCAGAGTGAATGCATTTCCAGTGCCAAATGCGAAATCCATCATGATTTTCTGGTTTTTTGTAAATGACCATGTCAATTGACTGGACACATTATGCCTTCTGTCATACCTGTAGGGAAAGGATTCTCCATCATTCAAATCTGTAAATTTCCGCTGTGAACGAGATAAAGTATACGCATTTGACCATGTCAATTTATCCGTTTCGAAGCCGAAGGAGAATTCAATACCATATGACCATCCTTTGCCAATACTAACCCGATCTTCCCAGTTGGTATTATCCACAGAAACATTAAACAGTTTGTTGTCAATAATTAACGAATAAAGAATATCTGAATCATTAGAGTATTCGATGACATTGGAATATTGATTATAAAAGATTGTAGAACCGAAAACAAAATTTGATTTGGAAAATTGCAAACCCAAATCAAAGACATCTGCGATTTCGGGAGCGATTGAAGAGGTAGATGGCACCCAGAGATCTGACGGTAAACCAGGACCTGGATTTACCAATAAATGTATATGCTGGCTCATCCGGGCATAAGACGAACTAAATAAAATATTCTCTTTCTCATGTTTCAGACCAAGCCTGGGTTGTAAATATATGTAGTCATTATCAAGTCCACCAAAATAGTTCAATCGAAGACCTGTTTCCAGTTTCCATCCATTTCTAAAATAACGCTCGTTTTCTAAATATAGGGCATGTTCTTGAGAATTATAGATTGAATCAAGACCACTGGAAGGT
>JABDPK010000200.1 GCA_013042795.1 Saprospiraceae bacterium
ACTCATAATTATCCTGGTTTTTTCTGTTCAGTAATCTTTCACAAGCTATAACATGAGCTTTAGATAGATCAACCACATGAATATAATCTCTCATTGCCGTGCCATCATGAGTATCATAATCTCCTCCAAACACACTTAATTTTTCACGAATGCCTGCAGCCGTTTGCGTTACATATGGCAACAGGTTATTGGGGACACCAATTGGGAGTTCTCCGATCAGGGCAGATTCATGAGCACCTATAGGATTAAAATATCGTAGTGATATCGCAGATATTGAACCGGTATTGCAAATATCCCTGATGATTTGTTCGCTCATTTGTTTCGTAGCACCATATGGTGATTCTGGGGGAAGGACCGGGGAAGATTCGGTTACAGGTAATGAGTCGGGCTGACCATAAATTGTACAGGATGAAGAGAAAATGAGATTTGATGCTTCCAGTAATGACATCGCATCTATGACATTCAAAAGAGATGTGATATTGTTCCTGTAATATTTTCCTGGATGTTTTACACTTTCTCCAACAGCTTTGAGAGCTGCAAAATGGATGACACCTATAGCATCATTGTGTTTGCTAAAGATTTCATGAGTAGCCTTTTTATCTTGCAGGTCAATATTTTCGAAATCCGGTTTGCTTCCCAGAATTGATTCGATACCATCCAGTACTGTTGCAATTGAATTAGATAAATCATCGACGATTACTGCTTCAAAGCCAGACTGAACAAGTTCTACTACTGTATGGGAACCAATATATCCCATTCCTCCCGTAACGATTATTTTTCCTTTACTCATAGTGTGTGTAAAAATGAAAAAGTTTAAGGTAATATGATAGAAAAGACGTATTAAACAAAGATGAATTTATGAAAGTCACTGAGTATCGTCAATATTTTGAATGACAAAGATCAACGGGAAATATCTGCCTGCTTTATATCTTAACATTGCGAAACAGAAAAAGAATAGATTCAGATGAAAAAGAAAGAACCTGTCAGTCATATCATGACTCATAATGTTCACTCAATCCAGGTGGGTGACGGCCTCAAAAGAGCCGTGGATTTGATCCATAAATATCATGTCCGACATTTACCAGTAATAAAAAATGGAACAATTGTAGGAATGCTGAGTAGCACCGATCTCAATCGTCTGACATTCAGCAATCTTTTTGAGAACCAGGAAAGTGCTGATGATGCCATTCTTGAAATGCTTACGATCGAACATGTGATGTCAGGACATCCCACAGTTGTAAGTCCTCAGCATCAAATAAGAGAAGTCGCTGAAATTTTTGCTGACAAACAATTTCATGCTTTACCGGTCGTGGAAGACGACAAGCTTGTTGGAATTGTTACTACGACAGATATTATTAAATATTTACTGGAGCAGTATTGATGAATGAATGATTAAATGATAGATATTTTTATTAAAATTCCTTTCCTATAATCTTACCCTAACAGACTGACCGCAACGACAAGTTTCATATCCATTACAAGAACGCAGTTACCCTTTTTGGAAAAACACAACAAGCTTTTGAGCCTCGCAATTCATACACATAATAACTATAACCAAAATCCTGACTAAGATCATTGAAGTATCTAATCCAGATCATTACACTATAAGTGAAAAGGGTAGAGATTTAATTGGATGTAGTAGTTGAAGATTATTACTGAATCAATAGTGAATTAGTTTAAACCATTTAAAGATTTATCATGGAAAACGCAATTTTTGAAAAACTGAAAGGGCAGGTTAAAAACCTAAAAGTCTTATCCGAGGAGTTACAGGTTCAAATGGCTTTGGGTAAAGCTGAAGCGAAGGACCTGGTAGATCGGGAAAAGAAAGAATTGACCAATTTTTTCAATAAGCAGAAAAAGCAAATTGAAAGATTTGAAAGTTCAGCAATGGAAAACAGGAGAGCATTCCTGTCAGCTGTTGAAGATCTGGAATCATCACTTCATGTAGATATTCCTGAAGATAAAACAGAATATGATCTGTACAAGGACAGAATTCTTAAGAATATCTACAAACTTGAAGAAGTGACAAGGGAACATTTTCCACAGGTGGAAGACGAAATGAAAGAATCTCTTGAAGCTTTCAAAGCTAAAATGGATGCATTCAGAGTAAACCTCGCTTTACATGACAAAGACGATCCTGAAAAAGTCCGACAGGTGAAAAGAGAATTCTCTGAAAAAGTAGCGGAAATCAGAACAACGCTTGCCAAAAAAGAGGAAGCTCAAACCAAACTGGAGAATTTCTTTGAAGATTTGTCAGAGTCATTCAATTACCTGAAGAAAGCCATTTCTGATTTGTCGAATTAAACCGTGGCATGGGGGAAAGAGGAAATACCAGTACGGCCAAACGTATAGTACGATATGAAAAGGTCTTTGCGACTTTTGTTAAGTATGGTTTCGAAGACCTTTTATCTCACCCTCCATTTAATAAGATTGTTCCACAGACAAATGTTTTTGTGCCCAGCCGTAAAGGAAGAAAAGTTAGTCAGTTTACAAGGCATGAGCGCATAAGATTGATTTGTGAAGAATTGGGTACAACATTTATAAAATTTGCCCAGATTGCCAGCAATCGGCCTGATTTGTTACCCGAAGAATTGATATCAGAACTTGAGAAATTACAGGATAGTGCTCCCGCAGTCCCTTCCGATCAGATTTTAAAAACGCTCGAAGAAGAATTATCCAGACCACTCAATGAACTTCTGGAAGATTTTGATGAAAAACCGCTTGCTTCTGCTTCTATTGCCCAGGTTCATAAAGCATTACTTCGAGGAGGTAAGGAAGTTGTCTTAAAAATTCAGCGACCTGATATCCGGGAAGTGATAAAAACGGATATTTCTATTCTCAAGAACCTGGTGTCCATTATTGAAAGTTACTTCCCTCAGTATATGGCTTATAATCCAGGTGAGCTGGTTAAAATGTTTGAAGATTCTATTACGGAAGAACTGGACTTCAAACTTGAAGCTATGAACCTGAGGTACTTTCAAAAAATGTTTGTCGGGAATGATAATGTGTATGTACCAGAGTATTATGACGAGCTATGCACTGACAAGGTTATTTGTATTGAATATGTCCATGGTTACAAGATCACAGATATGGACAATCTCAAGAGGTTTAAAGTATCCGGTAGGGATCTTGCCTTAAGAGGAATAGGCTTGTATTTTGAACAAGTTTTTGATCATGGATTCTTCCATGCCGATCCTCATCCCGGTAATATATTTGTCATGGAAGACGGGCGGATCGCATTTGTGGATTTTGGTATGATGGGTACGGTTACAGAAGCCGACAAGATCCTCTTTGCTAAATTGTTGCTTTCTATCTACGAGAAAGACATTGACACACTTAAAAAATCTATCCTAAGCTTTTCAAACGGACTCAATAAAGAACAAAAAAGAGCACTTGAATATGACCTGCTATACTTCCTGAGAAATTATTCAACCATAGCTATCGAGGATATTGATGGAAATGAAGTTATGGAAGGCCTGAACACATTGTTTTTTGATTATAAACTCAGAATTCCGAGTAACCTTCTTTTATTATTAAAAGCACTAATCATTATTGAAGGTGTAGGGCTCAAACTGGATCCACAATATGATATTATTCAGAATATAGGTCCCTATGTCCAGCGATTAATTGCAAAAAGAAATAATCCGAAACGTTTCCAGGGAGAAATCATGAGATCTGTGGATGATGTGTCTTCTCTTTTGAGGCAACTTCCTGAAGATACCAGGGAGATCATTCAAAAGGTCAAGGATGGAAAACTTCACATTGAATTTGAACACAAGGGCCTGGATCCCTTTTACAGGAATATCGATATTATCACAAACAGGCTTTCATTTACATTGCTTATCGTCGCCTTGATCATTGGCTCCTCCATCATTATCAATGCAGAAA
>JABDPK010000204.1 GCA_013042795.1 Saprospiraceae bacterium
ATAAAGGTGGAGCATTTGCTGGCAAAACTATGGCAGCGGCAGCTGGCACATTGGATACAGGAAAAGACGTACTTTCCAAAACAGGGGATACCGTAGGAGATCTTGCCTATGCAGGTAAGAAAGCAGGTGGAAGCCTGATGAAATATCTTATCCCTGCCATTATAGTTCTGGCATTATTGTCATGGTTTGGAATCAAAACCTGTTCACCAATAGACAATGCAGCAGAAAAAGTAGGAGCGGTATCAGGAGATATCATAAATAAAACAGGTGAATTAGCAGGAGATGCTGCTGATATGACCGGCGATGCCGTAAATGCAGTTGGAAGTGTAGCTTCGGCAGCATTCAAGTCTTTGTTTTCAGTCGTGGATGAAACAGCCAAAAAAGCTCTTGATAATATTCAATTTGTGGCTGGCAGTGCCGGGGATCAAATCATGAAATATATAAATGGTGGTTTTGAAGGTGATGCCAATTTCAAATTCAACAATCTGACTTTTGATACAGGTAAAGCTGCGATGACGGCAGCATCTGCAGGAGAAGTAGATAATATTGCCGCAATTATGAAAGCTTATCCGAATGTGAAAATTTCTATTGACGGATATACTGACAATACAGGGGATGCCGAAGCAAATGTTCAACTTTCAAAAGCAAGAGCTGAAGCAGTAAAGGCGAGGTTGATTGGAGCAGGAGTTGCTGGTGACAGACTAAAAACATTTGGACACGGATCTGACAATCCCGTTGCTGACAATAACACTGAAGAAGGAAGAAATGAAAACCGGAGGATAGAGATCAATATTGTTCAGTAATAACTGGAATAATAAATGAATTAAGCCGGCAAGTCATTGATTTGCTGGTTTTTTTTGTTTTATACTTGATTTATAAACACCTATTTCAGAAATTCCAATTGGTTTGTTGAAAAATTTAAAAATCATATCTGTCATATCCTGGTTCATTATTCTCCAGATAATGATCATTCACCCATTGAAAGGACAAGTTCTTGGGACAGAACTACTTAACGGAAGAGACAAAGTCATTGTTGACTTCAATTATGCCTACGGTTTTATCCTGATTAAGGTCAAACTCAAAAATATCCTTCCCCTGAATTTTATTTTTGATACAGGAGCTGAGCATGTTATCCTCTTCAAAAAAGATATTGCGGATATCCTAAGATTTAATTACGAAAAAAGGATAAACCTTATAGGTTCTGACCTGGAACGTGAAGTCTTTGCCCTGATTTCAAGGAATAATGGTATTTCCATTAATAATTGTAAACCAGTAAAACGAGATCTGATTATCCTTGAGGACGATTTTCTAAACCTTGAATCCATGGTGGGTGAACCAATTGATGGTATCCTCGGCAGCCGGTTTTTCAGAGGATTGGTTATTGAAATTGATTACAAGAAAAAACAATTGATACTTCACAACAAGGATAAATTCAGACTAAGGCAGCCGAAGAACTATGAAAAAATAAATGTCCTTGTAGAAAATCACAAGCCATACTTTCAAGGCGCGATTACTTCTTCAGAAGGAGACTCATTTTCTGCAAAATTGCTGTTGGACTCAGGTTCAGCATTGCCTTTCCTTTTATTCCTGAACACACATAGTTCATTGCAACTTCCAGAAAATGTCATCCGTGGAAACCTCGGAAGGGGACTTGGTGGTGACCTGGAAGGCTATCTTGGTAAAGTAAAACAATTGAAATTATCAGATAATCTTTACTTCAATAATATCGTGACAAGTTTTCAAAAGACTGATTCCATTGCAACCAACACTATTAAAATCAACAGAAATGGACTTATCGGGAATCCTATTCTTTCCAGATTTCATGTCATCCTTGATCTCATCGATGAAGTCGTGTTCCTGAAACCAGATAAAAACTATAATAAAGCATTCAAATATGATCGTAGTGGTTTGGTGCTTTACGCCTTTGGGCCTTCCCTCAATCAATATTATATAAAAGATATTATTGAGAATTCACCTGCTGATGAAGCAGGATTTCAGAAAGGTGACTTGATTAAAAAGGTGGGTATATTCCCGGCTTCATTCTTCAGTTTAGCCACAATTTCAACCAAACTTCAGAAGAAGGAAGGAAAAAAGGTACGTTTCACTATACTTAGAGACGGAAAAAAGCTAAGGAAAACAGTCGTTTTAAGAGATTTGATCAAAGAATAATTATTCAAAAAATAGTGTTTGATTTACTCTATAATAATTATATCTTTGCAGTCCGAATTTTTAAACCTAATTAATTAACAGATGTTTGCGATTGTAGAAATAGCCGGACAACAATTCAAAGTTGAATCAAACCAGGAAATCTTTGTACACAGACTTGATGCAAAGGAAGGAGATTCAGTAAACTTTGATCAGGTATTAATGACTTCTGATGGAGACAAGGTCTCTGTTGGGACGCCCACTGTAGAAGGCGCGCAGGTTCAAGCCACAGTACTTGAACATTTGAAAGGTGATAAAGTGATTGTTTTCAAAAAGAAAAGAAGAAAAGGATACCGTGTGAAAAATGGTCATAGACAATCGTTTTCAAAGATTAAGGTCGAATCAATCAAAGCATAATTCTCACTCAGAAATCTTTTAAGAAATGGCACATAAAAAAGGAGTTGGTAGTACGGATAATGGACGTGACAGTAACAGTAAGCGTCTAGGTGTAAAATTATTTGGAGGTCAATATGCCAAAGCTGGTAATATACTTATCAGACAAAGAGGCACTAAATTTCACCCTGGTGACAACGTTTACATGGGCAAAGACTTTACATTGCATGCACGTGTTAACGGGTTTGTAGATTTCAAGAAAAAGAGACTTGGAAGAACTTATGTCAATATTTTGCCAATTCTT
Organism: Saprospiraceae bacterium; assembly: GCA_013042795.1. The sequence goes on from JABDPK010000204.1 coordinate 2,843, forward strand.
GAGGAAGTAGCAGAAACTGTAGCATCCGCTAAAGTTGATAAAGCTGCCACTGTAGTTGTGGAAACACCTCAGGTAGAAACTGCAACAGTCGAAACACCTCAGGCAGTAGCACCTGAAACTGGCCAATCTGATGCTGACAGCCCAAAAGCGGAAGCTACTGAAGCACCGCAGGTTGAGGAATCAAAAGAAGATGCTACTGAAGCACCGCAGGTTGAAGAATCAAAAGAAGATGCTACTGAGGCAAAAGCTGAGGTTTCCACTCCAAAGGCAAGTGGTAAAGCTGATGATCTTAAGAAAATCGAAGGTATCGGACCAAAAACATCCGAGCTGTTTATTGCAGACGGGATAGTCACTTTTTCAGATTTGGCTTCTGCAAGCCAGGAAAGGTTGAAGTCTATTCTTGATGCAGCCGGAAAAAGATATTCCATCATTAATCCTACAACATTCCCTATGCAGGCTGCACTTGCTGCTGATGGCAAATGGGATGAATTGAAAAGCCTTCAGGACCGAATTCACGGAGGCGTTCTTGAAGAGGAAGAATAGAAGTACTAAATACAGAAATAACAAAAAGGCGTTTTTGATCATCGAAAACGCCTTTTTTATTTAAATGAATTCAAGGCTAAAGGATGAAACCCATCCTTTCTCTTTGTTGAGTAGTTCAACTTTATACCACTCCCCTACCTTGTCAACGACCTCAACTTTTTCTCCTATGGGTAATGATTTTAATTGATCGGATCTTTCATCTGGACCACTATAAAGAAAGCTCTGCTGCAATACGATACCGTCATTTGCAGAATCCATGTTATTGGCACGCCAGTGCCCTGCCGTGAGTGCCAGGAGAAATAATAATAAAAACAAGGAGCCTGTCACGAATCCTATAATCCTGTCTCTTCTTCCATGACCAAAACGCCACATGTAAATACTGATTAGAGAAGCTATACAAAGTAATACCTGAAGTATCATCCAACCCCATGGAGACAATATGGTACTGACTGAATTCCAGATTCGGAGTAAAACAAAATCCGGCACTTCAATGATATCACTTTCAACTTTATTCCGGGCTAGATCAAGGTTGGCAGCAATCAGCTTGTCTCCGGGTTTTAATTGTTTGGCTCTTTCAAAATGTAAAACAGCCAATCCAATCTCATTGGTTTGGAAATATGCATTCCCAAGGTTGTATTCTAACTCCGCAGTACGCCAGCCTTCTTTTAATAATTCTTCATAAATATCAATAGCAGACAGGTAATCATTGTCCTTGTAACTTTGATTAGCTTTTTCAAATCGTTGCATTGCATCCTGACCGGCTCCGAAGACCGGTATTGTCCAAAGAATAGAGATTATAATAAAATATCCAGATAGCATCTTTAGCATAAGAAATCCTAGCTTACCAGTTGATCAATTCATTTACAACAAATATATGAGTCAGATATAGAATACCTGAAATCAAAAATTAATTTACTTGTCTTTTTTTTTCTTTTCAATAGAGCTCGATTTTGCTTTATCCAATACCTTTTTATTTTTTTGACCATCAGGTATTTTGTCATTAAGTGCTTTATCAAGAATCTCTGATACAGGTTCATCAAACGGGTCTTTGTCTTTAGTAATTTCATTCTCCAGGACACTCCTTTCAGCCGTTATTTGTCTTATTGAAATGGGGTCTTCAGGTCTTGAAGAATTATCCCAAATAAATCCTGAAAGAAAAAGGTCATTATTTCCTGCTTTCTTCATTGGAATCAACTTGGATTCCGGTTGTCCCAAAAAACCTACCCTGTCCAGGGAATCTCCTGAGAAATAAAATATCATTTTACTGCATACCGTTTTATCAGGGCCTACAAAAGCATCTTCGTCATCTTTGATCATATAAATAGATTCAGCATTACCAATAGCATCCATGCGTTTTAATTTATTGCTGTCAAGCTTCGAGTATATATTTTTTGCTTTTATCTGATCATAGTATTTGTCACTCACCTTGCTGCAGATAAATGCATTGTTCAATGCATTGATGGAAGTTATCGATTTATCTGAAATCTTTAGCCGAATAGTGTCTCCTTTAAACTGGGTGGTATCCGACCAGCATACGGGGTTATGATATAAAACAAAAATTGAATCGATATCTGAATAGTAGATAGAATCACATTTCGCCTGGAAGTCAGATTTATAGATCATTACGCTTCCCATTCCCTGCATGTATCGTATAGTATCTCCTATTGATCCACTCTTTAGAATATCTGCACTTAAATACAGCGTATCATCATCAATCTGTTGACTTATGACAGGACGCAGATCTGTCGAAACGGCTTTGTAAAAAGAAGTACTATCCCGGAATAATATTTTACCTGATTTCAGAACCCGGTTCTCGATGGTGTCTGTATATATTACATTTCCAAATGCTGTTCCTAAATCATCCTTGCTGTAATATAATATCGTGTCTCCTTCAAGATACCCGTCCTCATTTGTTATTTTACTTCTGCCTTTAAGATTTATATCCCTGGTTTCCTTATTAAATATAATTTCAGGACCCGTTAATATCTGGTACTCATCTGCATAATACCCGTTTCCATTAATTGTAATTCCTCCTGATCTGTCATCAATGATTATTTGATCTCCCTGTGCAATACTTGATGAGTCCCTTAGAACAGCATCGGTTGTTAATGTCAATAAACTATCTTTCCCTGAGTAATATATTAAGCCTCCCTCTGCTATTCCGTCTTCGCTCCTGATGATTGCATTGCCGGAAAAATGAGCACTTTCACTTTCAATATCATAATATCCATCTTCACAATATATTTTCCTTCCATTCTGAATTATAAATGTCGGACCAATAAAATAGGCTCTGTCTTCTTCTATATTATATAAAAGGGAATCCGTATTGAGTTTGAAATTCTTGTCAATGATCACGACCTCGTCATAAAACCTGGCTAATTTGGTGTCCATATTATAGAAACCTCTCAGGCTGCTTAAGGTCATCGTTTCCTTTTTGAGGATAGCTGTATCCTGGAAACTCGCAACCTTCAGGTCCAGATCATAAAGAAGTGAATCCGTAAAAAGTTGTTTATCCGCATTTTCAAGCACAACATCATAAAATAACCGGGCGATTCTTTTATCACCATCGTAAATGAGTGAATCTGAAAAAACATTGGTTGAATCTTTCTGGATTATCACGATATCACCTGATGCAGTAAGATGGTTATCAATAATTACCGCCGAATCACAGAACATAAAAGTACTATCCTGAACGAGTCGTACATTCCCTCTGAAATATTGACGGTCAATATCATCAATATGCTCAACAATGAAATTATCCGAATTCTTGACTATGAGTTGTTCGCCCAGTGTATCTTTCTCCTGGTCCTGACCGACAAGAGATGATATCGAACCAAGAACAAGGAACAAAACTGTTATATATAGTTGAAATACTTTAAGATTGGGATCATTTGCTACCATCTGTATATCGCTCATTTATACGTCTGGCGTTCTTAGGCATTTGTTTCCCGAAATGTTGAACCCAGTATGAACCATATTTTGCTACTGCAACCTCTTCCATATTTGGATTCATTAGCATAATGCAATGTGTCGGGCTTGCAATCCAGTCATGCATGGCTTCATCAAATGATTTTTGTCCTTCTGCAAGATTTTCACCAGCATATTGCCATTTATAGCCAAGCAAATCAAGACGTTCACCGATATCTTTCCCTTCAGGAGAATAATGTGAGAAATAATCATTGTCATGCATCGATTTTGCATGTTTGTAAGCACTGACATATAACATCCTGTTCCATTTTAGTTGCCTGACAGGTTTATAAAACTTTCCATCACAGCGACACCCCTTTTTCCTTAGGGAATTAATCCTGTATAATATTTTATCAATTTCATTTTTATCGAAATAATCGATTTCCTCCAGACCATTATTTTCTGTAACTGATACATCTTCAACTTCAGGCAAATTAGATTTTACCTCATGAGGTTCTATTACTTGTACATTAAAGCATGAAAATACCAGGAATGAAAAACAAAGAATGAGATTGTAAACCATAAGAACTAATTAAATACAGCTTTTATAACGCAAAAAGAACAAACATGATTACAAGAAGTAAGATAATTAATATTAAAATAATCTCTTTCCAACTGGCTTTTGAGATTTCTTCTTCCCGTAATGAAACCTGTCGCTCATATTCAATGTCATCGTGATCAACGTCTCTGAAATCAGGATCAATCTTCCTGGTTTTTAAAGAATCAGTAATATTCTGCAACAGGAGTTTGGCTTCTGCAAAGTCATCATCATGAACAAAGACCCTTGCTTCAAAAGAAGGGATTGGATATATATTTGAAATTTGCTCGTTCAATATCCTGAAATCATACCCTTCTTCTTTGAACCTTGATCTGACAAGATTCAAGACAAGATTATCACTTGTAGAATAAATAAAAATGTATGGATTGTCAACATTCATGTCAAAACTCTGTTAATTGAATGTGAATGAGGATTTTACATCCCTTTTTACATTGAATTTTCACCATTTTTGGGCTTTTTACAATCAAATATAAACGATGAATCTCAAATCAACGATCATCTTGTTTTTGTCTTTGTTATGTCCGGTCTTAATCTTTTCTCAAAAAGCTAACCATCAGTTTTCACCTAACCAATTGATAGTTAAAGGAATAGTAACAGATCAGGCCTCAGGGCAACCCATGGAATTTGCAACTGTTGCAATCCTTGATAAATCTGATTCATCCGTTGTAGGTGGCGCCATGACTGATCAGAATGGAGAATTTGAATTAAGGGTTCCAAAGAAAGATTTGATTGTCACGATTGAGTTTATTTCTTATGAAAGCCTGGTTATTGACCCATTACCAATCCCGGAAGGAGGTCAGTTGGTAGACCTGGGTAATCTTATAATGCATCCTGAAAGTACTGTTCTTGATGACATTGAAATAGTTGCTGAAAGGTCAGAAACTACTTTTACACTCGACAAAAAGGTATTTACAGTCGGAAAGGATCTTGCTAATAGAGGAGGGACTGCTGAAGAAATCCTTGATAATGTACCCTCGGTTACAGTAGATATTGATGGAAATGTAAGCCTCAGGGGTAGTGAAGGAGTCAGACTGATGATAGATGGTCGCCCGTCAAGTCTTGCGGGTGTCGGAAACAGTAATGGTTTAAGAAGTATACCTGCTAACCTCATTGAAAAAGTAGAAGTCATTACCAATCCTTCTGCCAGATATGAAGCTGAAGGGATGGCCGGAATCATCAATATTGTATTGAAAAAAAATCAGGCTGGTGGTTTTAATGGGGCTATTGATGCAAATCTTGGGTACCCCGAAAGAGCCGGTCTGTCTGCCAACCTCAACTACAGGAAAAATAAACTGAACTGGTTTGCGAACTATGGAATTAATCACAGAACTGGCCCGGGATATGGCAAAACTATCCAGGACCAGCTGATATATGATGATATTACCCAGTCAGAAATGCGCCAAATCTCATTTCAGGACCGCGAACATGAAAGACAAAGTCTTTCTAATAGTATAAGATTTGGTGCTGATTATTTCTTTTCCGAAAAAGAACAACTAACAGCTTCCCTGGTTTATCGAAAATCAGATGATAACAATTATGCTGTACTTGATTACAAGGATTATCTTGGACCATCACAATCATTTGGAATCCAGGAATTATGGACGATGGATTCTGAGGAACTCAAGTCTATGTCTTTTGATAATTTTGAAGAGACTATTCCATCTGGAAACCTTTATAATATCACCCGTCGTACAGATGACGAAATAGAAGATGAAAACAACCTGGAATACAGCCTCAGATACAGAAAAGAATTCAGTTCCAGGCAACACAGACTGGATGCATCCGTGCAGTTCAGAGAAAAATCAGAGACGGAAGGATCCATTTTTGAAAATACAGAAGAACTATTTAATACTCTTGAGCTTCAAAGATCAAACAATGCTGAAAGTGACAAATCCTGGTTGTTCAGGGTCGATTATGTGCATCCATTAGGAAAAGACCATAAATGGGAAGCAGGCTTGTTGACTTCCTTTAAGGATATAAAAAATGATTACCTGGTAGAAGATCAGATTGATGATATCTGGATACCAGTCGTTGGATTAAGTAACAATTTTATCTATGACGAAGATGTTCAGTCAGGGTACCTGATTTACGGAAATACTCTAAATAAATTTGGTTTCCAGGCAGGATTAAGAGGAGAGCACTCTATAATTAGTACGAGGTTACTTCAATCTGAAGAAGGTGCTGATAACAAAATAGATTACTTCAATCTATTTCCCAGTGGTCACGTAAATTATAATTTTACTGATAAATCTGCCCTGCAATTAAGTTATAGTCGTCGCGTCAGAAGACCACGATTCTGGGATTTAAATCCGTTTTTCACATTTTCTGACAATCGTAATTTCTTTAGTGGTAATCCATATATCAACCCACAGTTTACAGATTCCTATGAATTAGGACAAATCCAATATTGGGATGATGTGTCCCTTTCTGCATCCATGTTTTACAGGACTACCGATGCATCTATCCAGAGAACTCTCATCGTGGATAATACAAATGGTACAACATTGCGTGTTCCGCTTAATATTGGAACTGTAGATGATTATGGGCTCGACATAACTGTTTCATTCAGCGGGATCAAATGGTTGCGTCTGGATGGAAACTGGAATATTTTCAAGAACAAACTGAGTATTAATAGTGAAGATGTTTTTTCTGAAGTCTATGATTACTATAAGGCTGTCAGATCTTTCAGCGGAGATGAAGAATCTTTTAATGAACAATTTGATTACGCTTTAAACGAAACAGATAATATCACCTGGAATGGAAGAATTACCGCAAGGTTTACATTTTGGGATTCTGATCTCCAGCTCAGAACGAATTATCGTGGAGCAAGAGAGACTTCGCAGGGAAGAAGGAGAGGAATAGCCTCTGTAGATCTTGGATGGTCGAAAGATTTTATAAATAAAAAATTGACACTAACACTTAGCGCAAGGGACTTATTCAACAGTCGAAAAAGAAACGGCTTCACCTTGCTTGATGAATATTTTTCTCAGAGTGAATTTCAATGGCGTGCAAGGAGTCTCACGCTGACTGCATCTTATCGTATCAATCAAAAGAAAAACAGGCGACGTTCCGGAATGAACAGAGGCAATGGAGGATTCGAAGGTGGAGGAGAAGAATTCTAACCAACAACTAACTTTTGCTGATATTCATCAAGGTATATATTCTTAAATTTTCTTCTGTATTGCATCACCCACCTGGGATGAGGTAAAGGAATAATTTCATCAAACCATCCGTGATCATTATTTAGTTTGTTCAGGAACTTATAATTCTTGCCTTGTCCAAGACTGAATGCTTTATTTGAAAAATGAGGAAGATTCAACTGATCATCTATCCATTTGATGATGTATGGAATCGTAGCATTTAAGAGTTCCTGGTCATCATAATAATTATAGTTCTTTCCTGATTTTATAAACCCCAACGGGCAGACCGAACTAATATAAAATCTTGAATAGAAGAACTCCAAACCACCTAAATAGTCAATCATCTCGTATATAAATGCCGAAGACAATTCATTCTTTTTAACAGCATTATTGGAGATATCGCACCTTTCCTGTAAGATGACAGGATCTGTAAAAGGAACACCTGTCAGACCTGCTCCAAAGCGACCTGGATTGATTCCAAAAAGAAAAAACCGCTTTTTGTTATCATTGAAATATCTCGAATAAAATGCGTTTAAATATGTTTTGACATCAGGATCTGAGAAAGGAAAAATGAGTGATACATCCTTGGGTAATCTCCAATTATCATCTAATTTATCATAGATCGTAATAAGTCCTTCGGCGAAGGTCATTTTTTATCGTGTTACTGGATAACACATTTGTTGAGCACAACATCCATAAGCAAGCCGGTGCACATACCTTTAATTGTGATTTCGTCACCTTGTTTGATCTCAGAAAGCTTGGATTCCTGACCTTGCTCAAGAGTACACAATACACCTCCCAGGCTTCCTCCCCCATCCATGATTACTACTGTAGCACCCTGGTTATCTTTATTTTGGGTCAGGAATTTTCCTTTCACCTCCACAGTCTTTCCAATATAAAGCTTATTGGATTTCTTTTCATTGGCTTCAAAAGCATTGTATAATTCAGTTGCTGAAAGTTTAAAATCAGCATCCTTGTTTTTTACACTTGATTTCGGAAGATTTAACACGACGAAATAGGCAACAAGTAACACCACTATTAAAAAGAGGATAATCTTAATAAACTTCTTCATAGCTATTTTTTGTTTTCTACCAGGTTTTAAGCTGATATGTCAAATCAAGATCAATAATAATGTCCCTGCTTACGCCCAGGGTGTTTGTATTGATATTAAGCACATCCGGGAGTTTCTTTCGCATAAGGTCATTCAGCTTCTCAACACTTTGTTCTTCAATTGTCATGATAAAGTTACTGCTAGCGCTCATTTGTCCATCACTGCCAACATAAATACGACCATCTGCTGTTGTTACTCTTTTCTCGTCCCATATAAAGAGGTTACCATGAACCTTGACATTATACTCACCAGGTTTATTAAAGTCAATTCTTCGGAAGTTTTTGACCTTTCCCTTGAATTTGATTTTCGGATGCGCGCTTACATCAAGATTACGGCTGTTTACGGCCCTGTCCAATGCTCCAAATTTGAATTCAAAAGATCTTAACAAACCTTCGAATGAAATTTCCCCGGTATTCGTATTAAAAACACTGATGATCTGATAATTATCAGCCTCAATATTCTTGAATTTATTGGCAGATTTAACGTGTACGTGGCCTGTTCTTGTATAATATTCCTGGGCCTGGATCGACCCTGATAAAACAAATAGAAGTAGTATAATAATGTGTCTCATAAATCTTAAAGTCCCATAAAAATACGAACTCTGCAAGCGATATTTCGGGTATTAAACAATAATTAACACAAAAAAGGCCATGCATCGAAATGCATGACCTCCCTTCATGAGTTCGTAATAAGATTTATTCCAAAATGATCATTTTCCTTGTTGCAGTATATCTGCCTGCATCAAGTCTGTAATAAAGAATACCTGTGGTATTCAGATCACTCGCTGAAATATTAATCGTATTTCTTCCTCGTTTAAAAGCTTTGTTAGTGGACCATATCACCTTTCCGGTTACATCATAAATACTTAATGCACCTTCCTGGTCTGTTGGTAAATTAAAATCAATAGTCGTTAATCCATTAAATGGATTCGGGTTATTCTGGTATAATATGAATTCTTGTTCAGAATTATTGCGGCCGGTTAACATTAAGGGGATTATCTGATAATCTCCCCCTATGTAGGCTTCAGCCGAGGTGATTTCAGAATTAATAGTTATGTTTTCACTTAGGATACCAGATTCAGTTGCGAGAAATTGCATTTTAATAAATTCATTGTCAAGGGCTACTGCATCAGCATTCCAGGACAGGGTCGTCAATTCAGAATTTATTACAGCATAGTTTTCTTCAGAAACATCAGTGGATAAACCCGAGATATTCAAGAGTTTAAGACCACTTGATTTTAGAGTAAACTGAATTCCTGAAACATCTTTCAATTCATCAATATGTATGACGGTTTCAAATATTTCTCCAGCCTCATATTGCTGATCATCAAATGACAATTCTAATTGTTGTGAATTTCTTGAAGCAATACCATTGGATCTGAAATTTGACTGAGCACTTGAATTTACATCACCGATTTTCACACCAATGAAATTCTCCTGCATCATATTATTGTCAAGATCCGGAATTGATCTCAATTCACTGTAATTCCACGGTTGGTCCGGATTCACTATAGATGACTCCTTAACCAATCGCCAACTTTTATTATTTGGCAATTCTGTATAGATACCGAGGATCAGTTTTCTGAGTTCGATAAGGTCGATTGCACTGATACCTTCATCATTATTGACATCAGCGGCAATAAGCTTGTATGGGCTGTTCAATTTCTCCATACCAAGAATATGCCTCTGGATCAATACCAGGTCTAGTGTTGATACGCCATTCAGATGATCATCATTTTTATCAGCCGTCAAAGCATAGTCTTCATGCATGTCATTTTTCTCAAACATAAAATGGCCTGAAGGATCAGTCATGATATGTTTAGGATATTCCGGCTGGTCACTCTCCAGTCTTACCTCAACCTGTTCAACGAAATCACCATCTTCCGTATGGATTGTTCCACCAATCTGCGCACTTGGACGGCTACCCTGGTCTTCACACGAATCCTGGTTATCTACAAGTGTCAGAAATACAGAACAATAGTCATAATTATCCTTTTCATCCCAGACATATACATCCAGTGTAATCACGTTTCCACCCGCATTTATCAGGTCGTCGCAAGTAAAGATCTTGGATGAACACTTTGTACCCGGATTATATGTCGGGTCAAAAGCTGGTGCTACATCGCTGAAAGTAAATCTTAAATCATCATTATCAGTACAGTTATCAGTTGCACCAAGGTCAAAATCACAGGCCCATAATTCAACCTGTCCATTTTCCATCAATGCAGTACTCAAATTAACACAGTAGGGCGTAGGGGGAATATTATCAACAACCATAAAGTATGTCGTACAGGTAGAAATATTTCCGCATCCATCAGATGCTTTCCATACTACCCTGTGATTGGCCATACTTCCGAGAACTCCTTCAGGCAACGTTATTCTTACAACTTCTCCGGAGGAAGTATTACTTATGTAATACGGACTTCCGGCAGGTGCAGAACTGGAAAATGTATAATCATTGGTCCAGTCGCCATTCAGGTCTACATGGACAGTCCATTTTATCCAGTTACTGGCACAATCTCCATTGTCGGTTGCTATATTGGTGAGCACAATTGAATTGTTCTCACAAACAATATTGTCAGAGTCCAGGTCATTTTTATCATCTGCAGTAAAAACCACATCATGACATGCTTCGATTACAGGTGCCTGGTCATCTATGATCTTCACGACCTGGATGTCATTCCAGATACCTGAAGAATGCACATTTGCAGGATCATAAACACACCAATCTATTACTGTCCAATAATTTATAATCTTGAAACAAGCGCCTTCTTCAAAGTAAAGTATCCCTTGTTACGCTGTATGCCAAAAGGTCACATGAACCTGCTACCCATGTAGGTACATCGGTAAATGCATCTGTACAATTGGCGATTCTGTCTTCCGGGAAAGTTATTATTGGTGCACCGTAATGATCACCCCTTTTGGTAATATACTGGTAACAATATTCATCCGGATAACCATCTACATACCATTTTCTTGTGATGATACCTATATTACAACTGGACATGTCATTGGCAACATCGGCATAAGAAACAGCAACAGGTCCGCAGGAACCATAAGCTGTAGCCTGCCCTACTTTATTCAGATTATGCTCGTCTTCATCACAATTGATTGTGATATCCGTTGGGCAGAAAATTGAAGGTCTGGATTTATCTTCAAGTCTTATATAGGACCAGACTTCACTGTAGTTATCTCCTTTCGTACCGAAGTAACCATCACCATCACCATCGTCCCATACCCTTAACCATACTTTGATCTGGGCATAATCACTGATTCCATCACCATCAACGTCAATACCATACGCATTTAGATCTTCGCAGCAAAAAGTTACGAAACGACCGTTATCAGGATCAAATTCATAATCGTTGGCATGACCATCATTGTTATAAGTGGAATTTCCAAGATAACCGCAATAATCAGAATCTCTCCTGATTTCAAGTTTAACAGGTCCGCATCCATCAAATGAACCATTGTCCACACTTTCGGCAAAGATTTTTGTCAGTCCGGAAATAGAATCCGTCCCGTAATTCGGAATCAGCGAAACGACAATATCCAGTTTGGTAATTGCTACAGGAGGTGTTCCATCAACTACTTTTACATATACGCCAGCAGATGTCACATTATCACAACAATCATAAGCATGATAATAGAATTGATATGTACCTACCGGTAAGTCTGGCGCATACCAACCTTTTGCCGGATCATACAATACTTTAATTCCGCTGCCTTCATAGGCTGGCGTGACTTCATACCTTACATAAGATGAACAATCATCTGTCATATGAACAGGATCCGGAAAATAGACAACACCCTTGCATCCCCATGGATTCACGGAAACCTCGAAGTCCTTCACATATAGATTCGGAGGTGTATTATCTGAAGCTTTGATTACCTGTGTAAACACGATAGGTTCAATGATGGTACTACACCAATCATATACTTTCCATTCACGGACAACCTTGGCGTTATCAGAACATGCCGGCTCAGAGCTGCAAATCGGGATAACAACGTCTGTATAGGCTGTTGCTGTATTACACACATGATTGATCAATGGCAGTCCATGGATTGAAGGATAAGAATACCTCAATCCGTAGTCATGCACATCTTTTTCATAATCTTCAACAAATGAAGGATCAAAATGGTAACTATCAGGATCACATCTTCCGGATCCATCATCACACGGATTATCATCCCTGTACTTTTGTGTGAAGTAATCATATATTTCTTTTGGAGATGAACCTACACCACATTCTAGGTGTACATTCTTTTCAGGTCCTATAACATTATTATCTAGGGTAATAGGCTTTATCCGGTAGTAATAGGGACAAGACTCCATTTTATTTCCACCGCCATCAGTATAGATCCAGATACGTTTTACGATTGTTTCAGCACAATTGCCATTATCAAAGATCTCATCCTTATAAGTTTCTGTAATGTCAGAACAATTTTCGATAATCAGTGGTTTAGGTATCGTTAAATGTCCATCAAGCGTTTCAGCAAGTTCATCACATAAGAAAGGAAGCACACAATCAGGGTTGTCCAGGCTTGGATCACTCGCCGGAGGCGGGCAATCACAAGACTCAGGATCCATTCTCGGAGGTAGTTTATCCTCAACAAGAATATGACCCCAGCAACTGTTCAGTGGTGGTTTAAAAGGTGGATTTTTCTCTGTAACAGTAACAGTATAAATCCCCACTTTTGAAATGATATTGGAAGGTAAGCCCTCAATATCAATGTCATAATGACTTGGATCGAATCCAGGAATGGCACTTTCGCCTTCCAGGACCATCCCCACGGTTATCACCGCGTCACAATTTCCATTTAGTGAGACATTAATCTGGTCATCACAAACTAAAACTGGAGGCGTGGGATTTTCAGAAGCTATGACAAAGCTTGCTGAAACCATTGAAAGTAAGGTTAAACAAAATACCTTGAAAGGTATTCTGTAAACCTTACCCATTAAATCGGTCCACAACATGGGTTTAAGTTTTGGTTAATAAATTGATTAAAAAGTAGTCTCTGGACAGAGGAAATCAAGCCACTATGCAGAGACTTGTTCAGATTAATTGGATATGAAAACTATAAGTGGGAAAATCTTATGATACAAATGTAAATTGACTTTTTACGATTTGTGGACTTCTCGGCTGGTATTTTATAAAACTTTTTTTTACTAATAAAAATTTGCATTAATACGTTCTCGCTAGGCAATCACTTTTTCAGTAAGCTCCCAGGCCAACTCGGATCCAATAGCCACGCCCATTCCACCCAGCCTGGCAGCCAGAAATGTATGATCATTGACAGATTTCAAAATCGGCTTTTTTGATGAACCAGTGGCAATAATACCACTCCACTGAAAATCGAATTTGACTTCTTTTTGTAATATTATTTCCGCAGCGAATCGTTTTAATTCTTCAATGATCAGTAGATTAGAACCGAATTCTGAAGTCCTTTCAGTAGCTGGATCAATATTTCTTGCACCCCCTATGAGCAGTCTGCCATGAATTTCCCGAAAATAGACATACCCTTTATCATAGTGAAAAGTACCTGAAAACGGCACATTCTGAAGGACCTCACTTACAATAACCTGGTTTCTGTATGGGGTCAGGTCAAGTTCATTGATCAAATCACCTGAAAAAGCATTGGTACATAACATCAACTTTTCATAGGCGATATTCATGTCTTTCGAAATACGAATATGCTTTCCTTCATAATTGAATTGTTCCTTGTTAAGTCGGAGGCCGAACAGGAAATCAATATTATGGCTTTTCCTGAGCATTGTGATCAGGTTCTTTATCATCCTTACAGGATTAAGTTCAGATTCCAAAGCATTGGAAATGCACCTGGAGACAAGTTTATTACTCCACAAGCAATCTTCTATTTTAAATACATGACTTATGCCAATGGCTTCCTCCATAATGTCATTGACTTCAGTTACCTTATCTAAACAGAATTCAAAGCTTTCCTCTTCCGTAAATACTTCGTAACCTCCTCTGTTCATATATTCTATAATATCCGGGGTATGAATCTCTTTTAAGCGATTCAGACCATTCCATCTTAACCTGATGGTGTTGATCACTTCTTGCCTGGAAACAGTCTCCAGGTCATCCAGTATTTCACCAACCGTTCCGAAACAAGAAAAACCAGCGTTCTTTGTGCTGGCACCGCTGGGAATAAAATGCCTGTCAATGACTAGTATTTTATTACCAGGACAGTATTTATTGAGGTAATAAGCAGTAGTTAAACCTACGATACCTGCACCTACAATAACAAACTCATAATGTTCGAACCAATCTTGTTTTTCCCAATAGCTATACATTATATTTACAGACTTATGTAATTATTCAGGATTTGATTTGTCAAAAATAAATATAGTATGATTCAGAGAATTCAAACAGTCTTTCTTTTTCTCGCAACTCTTTGTTTTGGAGGCTTGTTTTTAGCGCCTTTTGCATTAAGTGATAAAGAGATACAACCTTTTTTTGAAGACCGGCTTTTTAATATCCAGGATCACATCGTCTTACTAATATTAACCATTATTGGTGGAATGGTAGCCCTTATTTCAATATTTATGTATAGGAACAGGCCCTTACAAATGAGATTAGGCTTTCTTGGAATCATTTCAAGTCTTTTCCTTGCCTTGGTCGCAAGTTGGCTTGTATACAGCAATGCACAGGAAATAAGTGATGTTGTTATTGAAGATCAAATAGGATTATATCTTCCGGTTGCTGCATTGTTATTTTTTATCCTCTCAAACCGATTTATTAAGAAAGATGAAAAGACAGTTCAGTCAATGGATAGGTTGAGATAAAAAAAAAGCCTCCGTTTGGAGGCTTCTTTTCTAACTTTTTTATTCTTCTATATAATTACCTGGCCTTTGGTTTAGCCGAGTAATTCACTTTCAGCTGACCTGCTTTTCTCAATTCTGTTTTTACATCTCCGACAATACCCATCGTTACATCTCCGTCTACTCTCAATGAAGTATTGATCCCTGGTCTCTGATTCTCAGGTACTGAACTCCTGTGTTTCTCAAGAAACAGAGGGATTTCACTTATTTCAGAAAATTTATCACCGAGTTGTAATCTTGGTTTAGTACCATAAGTACCCTGGTATTTCTTTAAAGGCCTTCCGATATATAGATAATTAACAAGAGATTTCTTTTCCAGTTTCGTTAATTCCGATGCCTGAGGAACATTATTTGTAACCATCAATTCAGAATCCCTTAATACGGTAACAACCATAAAAAAGAATAATAGCATGAATATAATGTCCGGCAACGAAGCCGTAGAAATAGCTGGAGTGGATTTACCTCTTTTTTTAGTAAACTTTCCCATTGTAGTGTTTAGTTTTCTTCTCCAAAATTAGTTGGTTCAGCTTCTGATATTACCAAAGGAATATCATTACGTATTTTTCTTTGTTGATCCTTGTTCAGGAATTGAAATTCTTTTCCAAATCTGCGCTGAGCCTCTTCGTTTCTCAATTCGTTATAAGCTGCTTTAAGTTCATTATAAACTTCAAGGAAAGTCTTATAAGCTGTGCCCCTGTCATTTTTTATAGAAATGATAGCCTTGGTCGGATGTTCTGCCATATCATCCCTTTTACGGGGATTAATGATAAACTCCTTCGCATTTTCCCTGAGATTTCTAATGTTGGCTGGCTCTCCACGTACCAAAAGATCATTTTGAGCATTTACCAATACAGAATACACATTCCGTGTTTTCATTTTTGAAATTTCAGGAGGTTCGTTAGACCAGGGTGGCAATTTTACAAGCACTCCTTTATCAACATCAATCGTTGTTGTTACGAGGAAGAAAATCAGAAGCAAGAAAGCAATGTCCGCCATTGAACCGGCGTTTACTTCATTGGTCATTCGATCTCTAGCACTTTTCTTTGCCATGTTACAGCTTTATTATTTGAACAAATTATAAATCTCCATTAAGACAGCACCTATAAAACCTATACTAATACCAAGTACAGCGGTTTTTACACCACCTCCTATTAGTTTAGATACTGTATCATTCACGTTAAATTTTTGAACGAGCATCCCAATTCTTCCTGTATTTTCCGCATCCGACGTCGAATACAGTATGAAAAACAATACTAATACAGCTCCGAATCCTAATATAAATTTCAAGGAACCCATAGGATCACTGATTAAACCCCACAAACTGAATGCTACCCATGCTATCAATGCCACAATTATCATTACAATGACCATTGCAATGGCAGGATTAAAGAAATCAAATGAAACACTCGGATTGTCTTTCATTATTTGATTGAGGTCATCACTCGTACTATAACCGGCTCCACCGATGCCATTGACAATCGACAACATTGCGATTGCTATGACGATGACGCCAAGTATCAGTGCGAACATTTGACCTTTCTGTGTTAAAAACTTATACATAATGTTATTGTCTTAACTGATTACTTAAAAAGACCATTCTTTGCCATCACATCAACCAGACCGATTGAAGCTTCCTCCATCTTATTTACAATTCCATCAATTTTTGAAACAATGTAGTTGTAGAAAATTTGAAGAATGATCGCAACAATAAGACCAAATACAGTAGTAAGAAGGGCTACTTTAATACCTCCTGCCACAACGGAAGGCGATAGGTCACCCACAGCTTCAATCCTGTCAAAGGCCTGAATCATACCAATTACTGTACCCATGAAACCAAGCATCGGGGCAATGGCAATAAATAATGAAATCCATACCAACCCTTTTTCAAGAAGTCCCATTTGAACAGAACCGTATGAAACAATTGCTTTTTCAACAGCTTCCGGACCATTATGGGCATTTCTCAATCCCTCATAAAGCACACTTGCTGTAGGACCTGTAGTAGATCTGGCAACTTCCTGAGCACCATCAAGATCTCCTTCAGCCAATTTCTCATCGATGTTTCTCAACAATTTAGATGTATTGGTTGTCGCAATATTTAATGTAATAATTCTTTCAATACAAAAGGCAAGACCCAGAATCAATGTGATCAATACCAAACTCATAAACTTCCAGTCCCCTTCAATAAATTTCTCTTTAAGGACCTGGAATACCCCACCGGATTCTCCAACTGAAGCATCTTGAGCTACAAGATCTGTGAATCCAAGGAAACTAATGCCGAGCATTAAAAAACAAATTAGAACGATTTTTCGCATGATTACTTCTTTTTCTATAATAAGTATGTCAGTTAATTAAATTGGTTCAAAGCCCTAAAATATAAATATTTGTATTAGTTGTATAATTAAACATGTCAAATTTTCCAACGGTATTTCTTAATTCACCAACATATATTTCTTTACGTCACTATATGAGATGAAAATGGACCGCATTATGGTGTATATATGTAGTACTTATATTGCTGAAATTGCAAGTTTTATGTAAGCCGGAATATAGAATAATTACCCATAATAAAATGATAAGGTTCGAATCACAAATAATAATTTCGGGATGCTAAGTTCATTCTCTGGCGAAAGAGATTTTTGCGCTTATATGCGTAATGAGAATATGATTTTATCTACTTTTCTAAATCTTGTAATATTTCCAAATAGGTGGTTGCTTGCGGACTCCGTCCGCCGAAGTGAGAGTCTAGTTTATTATTGTCTGTTGATTGGAATAAAAAATGCTCGACTTCGCACCAGGTTTTGGTGCTTCGTCGAGGAGACACAAAGAAATTGATAATGACATCGAACTCACTCTTTTAAACTTTGGTATAGTCTACTTTTCTAAATTTTGTAATATTTCCAAAAACGTGGTTGTTTGCGGACTCCGTCCGCCTAAGCGAGAATCTATTTTACTATTGTTTGTTGATCGGAATAAAATATGCTCGACTTCGGACCAGGTTTTGGTGCTTCGTCGAGCGGAGGCGGAAACTTAGAAATTACTTATTACATCGATCTCACTGTTTTAATCTTTGGTATTAACTACTCTTCTAAATCTTGAAATATTTCTAAATAGGTGATTGATTGCGGACTCCGTCCGCCGAAGCGAGAATCTAGTTTATTATTGTCTGTTGATTGGAATAAAAAATGCTCGACTTCGCACCAAAATTTGGTGCTTCGTCGAGCGGAGGCGGAGAATGAGGGATTCGAACCCCCGATACCCTTTTGAGGTATACACGCTTTCCAAGCGTGCGCCTTCAGCCACTCGGCCAATTCTCCAAAAATGAATACAAATATATTCCTTTTCGGTCAGTCTGTCATCCTGTACAGAATTTTTGCATTCTGTGTTGTAACTTCTGCAATGGTCGCCTTATCAATACCCTTAACTTCAGAAATTTTATCAACCACATGTGCTAAATATGCACTTTCATTTCTTTTGCCCCTGTATGGTACCGGGCTAAGGTAAGGGGCATCAGTTTCCAATACAATTGATGACATAGGTATAAAATTAATCATATCATCAAGCTTTGCATTTTTAAATGTAATGACGCCACCTAAACCCATATAAAAACCAGAGTCAAGAACCTTCCTGGCCTGATTCACAGATCCATTAAAACAATGAAACACACCTGCCAGGTGACCATCCTGCATATCTTCAATAATCTGTATCGTTAAATCCAGGCTGTCCCGTGAATGGATAATTACAGGAATATCATGTTCTTTTGCCAGATTTATCTGGAATTCAAATGCCTCTATCTGCTCTTCTTTAAAACTGACATCCCAGTATAGATCAATACCTGTCTCTCCTACACCCCAATATTCTCTTTCCTTAAGTAATTTTTCTACCTGCTGAAGTTCTTCTTTATAATTCTCTTTTACCGAACAAGGGTGCAACCCCATGAGCGGCAGGCAAACATCTGGAAAAGAGGCACAAAGCCTATGTAAATCCTCAACAGACCCACTATCAATATTCGGAAGAAATATTTTGGTTACATTGCTATCTTTAGCCCTGTTAATAACATCTGATATGTCTTCCTTAAATTGTTCTAAATACAGATGTGCGTGCGTATCAATTAACATGAATTCATCTTATGGCAAAGTCCAAAATTAAATATTATGTCGTCTGGGTCGGACAAAATCCAGGCATTTATGAAAGCTGGAAAGAGTGCCAGGCCCAAATCTCCGGTTTTCCAAACGCAAAGTACAAGTCATTTAGTTCAAAATCTGCAGCGGAAGAGGCTTTTTTATCAAATGCAGGAGAATATATTTCAAAAAAGAAAGCCACATCTAAGAAAAAGCCAGGTAGCCGGGTTGGTCAAGCTATTATCAAAAACAGTATTAGTGTAGATGCTGCCTGTTCAAGGAATCCGGGAATAATGGAATATCGTGGGGTCAATACTATTTCGGGTGAAGAAATCTTCAGAATGGGTCCTTTTGATGACGGAACAAATAATATCGGAGAATTCTTGGCACTGGTACATGCCCTGGCGATGCTTAAAAAGCAGGAGCGTGAAGATGTTGCCATCTATACTGATTCCAGGACCGGCTTAAGTTGGGTGAAAAATAAAAAGGTAAAAACGACTCTCCAGAAAACTGATAAAAACAAAATCTTGTTTGAGTTGATTGAACGCGCAGTAAAATGGTTGAAAACGAATGAATTCAAAACAAGGATTGTTAAGTGGGACACAAAAAACTGGGGTGAAATACCTGCTGATTTCGGCAGGAAATAATTATTTTCTTACTGCAAAACGCATCCTGTAGTCAACAGCAATTTTACCTTTTCGAATATTGTCCAGCTTCCTTTTAATCAGTCTTTTCTTCAGAGGTTGAAGTTTTTCTGTAAATAATTTCCCTTCAATATGATCGTATTCATGCTGGATCACTCTGGCATTTATACCTGTGAAATCCTCCTCATGCTCTTCAAAGTTCTCATCCTGGTACCAGATCCTGATAGTCGGTTGACGCAGAACATCACCACGTATATCCGGGATAGAAAGACAACCTTCCTCGTAATTCATTTCTTCTCCTGATTCTTCGATCATCTCGGCATTGATAAACACCTTTTTGATACCTACATGTTCCTGTTCTTCTTCTTCAATTTGCTTGGTATCTACTAAAAATAATCTAAGACTTTTTCCAACCTGTGGTGCAGCCAAGCCTATGCCTTTTGCATTATACATTGTTTCCCACATATTGGCAATCAAGGTATCAAGGTCTTCAAAATCCTGACTTATTTCTTTACCTACCTGCTTTAATACTTTCTGCCCGAAGGCATATATTGGTAAAATCATTCAAATATGTTTGAGATAGCGCTGTAAGATAATTACTGCGCTAATTTTATCAAGTCTGCTTTTATCCTGCCTTTGCTTTTTGGTCAAACCGCTTTTCAGGATAATTTCTCTGGCCTGTTGCGAACTGAAATTTTCATTTTGAAAATCAATAGGCAATTCCGGTTTGAGCGTTTTGATTTCATCTGCAAATCTATGAATCTCTTCTACAAGATAAGTGGGATTTCCATCAAAATGTGTAGGCATTCCAAATACGATCTTATCTACTTTTTCCTCGGTCCAATATTGATTCAGAAATGAAAGAAGTGACGATGTTTTAATTGTTTTCAATGGATTCACAATAATCTGAAGAGGGTCAGTCACTGCCAATCCACATTTCTTTATGCCATAATCTATTGATAAAATTCTTCCCACTGCTTATATAATCAGAATTTTAAATTAAAAGTTCAAAAATAAAAAGACCCCCTCCAAAAAAATTGGAGAGGGGCCCCATCCCAAAAACAGTAAATCTTATTTATTTTAGAACAACCATCTTAATTGAGGCTGTATTCTGTTCTGTTTGTATTGTCAGGTACATCACACCTGATAATCCAAGATCTTCAGCATTTATTTCAATCTGGTTCATACCTTTTGTGTAATCCCCTGAATATTGT
>JABDPK010000206.1 GCA_013042795.1 Saprospiraceae bacterium
TTTCTCTTTTTCAAATAATGAATACTTTTTATTGAAGCAGGATTATAAATAAGCGTTAAATACATAGTATGATCCTACGCCATTAAGTCAAAACACATATCTTCATATTAAAGAAAAATATAATATGAAATGCTTTCCCAGATATTTTATCCTCGCCTCACTTATTGGATTGATGTCCTGTACTCCCAAGGAAAAAATTGTCAAACCTGACTACATACCAAAAATCCATTCTGAATTTCACTTTCATACACAAGCCCTTCTTGCTGATATTCTCGATGAGGCTAAAAAAGAAAATAAAGGCGTCTTCCTGGATATTTATACAGACTGGTGCCTCCCTTGTAAAATGATGGATGAAGAAGTCTTTTCAGACAAGGAACTCGGAAAATATTACAGGGATAATTTTATATGCTACAAAGTAGATGCGGAAAAAGCCAATGGCCCTGATCTCGTTTTTTTATATGATGTGCAAGTTTATCCAACCTTATTGTTCCTTGATCATAATGGCAGGGTACTTATTCGGAAAAAGGGAGCCGCATTTCAAACAGAAATGTACGATCTGGCTGATGAAGCCTTGTCTCTCTTCCCTGAATAAAATCCTTCATGAATAAAAAAAGGCCCCGGTGAACCCGGAGCCTCTTAAGCAATTTATGGCTTGATTTCCTTTTTGAGTTTTTCAAAATCTCCTGCCCTGACATATACCATCTTATCCGGATGAATATGTCTCTTCATAGCTTTATTGACATCTTCAGCGGTCAGTTGAGCGATTTTCTCTTCAAGCTTCTGTGACCAGGCCATAGTTCTGTCCAGCCTGAGATTATTATTTAATGACCCCATCAAACTTCGATCCTGGGATCTGGATACTGTCTGGGCCTGCAACCATCCCGATTTGGCGGCTTCCAGTTCCTCTTCAGTAAATCCTTCAGAAATTACCTTATGAATTTCTTCTTTGAAAGCTGCCTGAACTTTTGCTGTATTCTCAGGTGCTGATATGGCATAAGCACCAAGCATACCTCCGTCATCCATTGAAGAACCATTGAAAAATGACCCTACACCATAGCTTAAACCATCCTGCTGACGAATCCTGGTTGCCAATCTTGAATTCAAAAATCCGCCACCAAGCATATAGTTTCCAATCATCATAGCTGCGTAGTCTTCATGAGAATCATTGACCTTTACAGGCATTCCGGCAAAGAACATTGAATTTGATTTGTCAGGTGTATTGATTTCGGCTTCCTCAGGGTTAATTTCAATATAAGGATCTGTGATCCTGATATATTTTGAACCTGACTTCCAGTCTCCGAAATGTGCATCCAGTTTATTCCTTATCAATTCTTCGTCAAAATCTCCAACAACCGAAAATGTGGCATCACTGGCTCCATAGAAGGTATTGTAGAAATCTTTGACATCCTCGATTTTCAGTGATTCTATATCCTCAATATCTTCCTTAAGGGATGACGGATACCTGATATCTGACTTTGGATATGGATTTAACAGTTTGTTGAACTTTTCACCTGCCAGGGCCTGAGGGTCGGACAATTGCTCCTCGAGTCGTGCAAGTGATTCTTCCCTGGATTTTTCAAATTCTTCTTCCGGGAAAGTCGGAGATTTAAACATTTCTGCAACAAGATCAATCACCGCTGCCAGGTTTTCATTTGTTGTCTCAATCCGGGCACTCGCAGAACTCCGGCCGCCACTTACCCTGACATTCGCCTTCAACTCACTGAGTTTGTCCTGTATCGCCTGCCTGTCATAATTGGCAGTTCCCTTATTCAACATAGTTCCGGCAAATCTAGCTGCCTGCGATTTCCCGTATAGACTTTTTGGTGTTCCATACCTGAATATAAGATTAGCTACTACGGCATCACCTCTATTTTCTTTACTAAGGAATGCATATTCAACACCTGATTCAAATGAGCCTGTTTGTGTACGCTTATCTATATTGGCCGGCGAGGGATCAAACTCCTCTCCTACCGCAATTTCCTCTTTGCCCTTATATCCGGCAACAAGTTTTTTCACATTTGGTGGATCAGGGATTTCAGCTCTTACAGGTTCGTCGACTGGTAAAAACATCCCGACTGTCCTGTTAGACGGAACGAAATATTTATTTGAAACACGAACCACATCTTCTACACTGACTTTGTCAATTCGGTCCCTGAAAAGGAAAAATAATCGCCAGTCACCAGCTGCAATGGCTTCACTCATTGTCAGTCCTACCCTGTCTGAACTATTGTAAGCCAGTTCCCAGTTCTTGAGAATTCTTGCTTTTGCACGATCTACTTCTTCCTGAGTTGGAGGGTTTGCCTTCAAATCATCAAGCGTGGCCAGCATGGTTTCTCTTGCTGCTTCTATATCATTGTCTTTCCTGACATCCGCATTAAAATAAATAAATCCACCTTCTGCAAGACCTGGAGCAAATCCCCATTGTGAAGATGCCTTATTGGTTTCGACCAATGCTTTATAAAGTCTTCCTCCTGGTTCATTGGTCATTAATTCTTCGATCACTGCCACAGCCGGATAATCGGAATGAGGTCCAGGGGGCGTATGGTATGTTACTGCAACAGATTGAACATCACCTACTCTTTTGAGTGTGACAAGCTTTTCTCCATCCTGGGTAGGTTCCTTTGTATAGGTTGGTATAAGTTTTCTTTCAGGTCTTGGTATTTTTCCAAAATAATCATTGACCATTTTCAAAGTCTCTTTTTCATCTATTTTTCCGGCAACTGTCAGAACAGCATTACCCGGTTGATAATACTTCCTGTAAAATGCCTGCAATCTGTCGATTGGAACATTTTCGAGATCGGATCTTGCACCAATCGT
>JABDPK010000209.1 GCA_013042795.1 Saprospiraceae bacterium
GAGTCTAAGTGACATTCTCATATCATTCATTGGTGGATTCTGTGCTGGATCAATCAATACCCTGGCTGGATTCGGGTCAATCATCACCTTAGCGATCTATATGGATCTGTTGGGATTACCGGGCCATATTGCCAATGCCACCAACCGGATCAATGTAATGGCCAGCAGTTCGGTCAGCACAGCCACTTTCTACAGATATAAAATGCTTGACCTGAATAAGTCGGGATGGCACTTGTCATTTATTATTATCGGTGCATTCATAGGAATTTACCTGGCAACCATCATAGACAGTGCCCAATTCAAATCTGCTTTTAGTTATGTGCTGATTCCTATACTGGTCATACTCTTAATGAATCCCAAAAAGATGATCAAACCAGATCCGGAGGCTAAACCAATCTCAAAGTGGGTCCTTGGACTAATGCTTTTCCTTTCCGGCATCTATGCAGGATTTATCCAGGCTGGATTTGGGGTTATCCTTCTGATTCTCCTTGTGATGCTGGCAAAGGAAGACCTTGTCAAAAGCAATGCATTGAAAGTTGCTGTCGTAACAATTTATACCATAGTAGCTTTGATCATATTTCAGATACAGGGTATGTTATTTTGGAAAATGGGCCTGGCAATGGCTGTCGGACAGGCGTTTGGTGGTTATTTTATGGCCAGAAATGCAAGCAAGATGAAGAATGCCAATGTCTGGGCTTACCGTTTACTTATCGTTATAGTCAGCCTGGTGATTATTAAAAATTTCAGGCTTTGGGAATATTTCTTATAAAAGAATAGCAGGCCCGAAAGCCTGCTATAAATAAATATCTAACGACATGAGTTTCCCCCATAATTGTAAGCATAACTATAACCACTCCTGTAATGGCCCCTGTTACGATGCAGTATTTCTCCAATTCTGAACTCCAATTCCCTGATGTTCTTTCTTTCCCTCCGACTCAAATATCCATCTGCCCATGCATGGCCTTTATAATGAGCCAATTCCCTTTTGAGTTTCTTCAGGCGCTTCCGCTCTTTTCGGTTCAGGGTTCTAGTATTGCTATACCACCTGTCATTATAGTTGTCATTATAATGATTGTCATAATAATCTCCGCCCCTGCGATCATCTGACCTATCATGATGCGCACGACCGCGCTGGGCATCAACAGGAATAAAGGCGAGGAGCAATAAAAACATAGCTGCGGATGTGATCAATTTTTTCATAACTCAAGATTTTAAAATGAACCCGGACTGCAAGTCCTCAATCTCTTTGGCCAGGGTGCCCAATACGGGCTTTATTCTCATGACGGTTAAAGATTAATGGAAGTTAATACCTTGTCCAGCACATTAACTCTACCTTAACTTCATTGGATATCTTACATTTGTTAATTAACACATTACCGGAAGTGGGATTGCTTTTTTATACTCTTATTAACTTTCATTACAACAACTAACTGATGCAGGGAGATCTTTTTGGTGGATTCAGATTAAAGGAAAAGTATGACCGTATTTTCAATGAAGCCTACAGCACATTGAATGAACGACAAAAACAGGCTGTAGACAGAATTGAAGGTCCAGTCATGGTTAATGCTGGTCCGGGTACGGGAAAGACCCAAATCCTTGCAGTTCGAATAGGAAAGATTCTCCAGGACCAGGATGTCGCACCTCATAACATACTCTGCCTGACCTATACAGATTCTGCAACAATCTCCATGCGTAACCGTCTCGTGGAAATCGTGGGACCGGTGGCCCATAAAATTCATATCCATACTTTCCATGGCTTTTGCAACCAGGTCATCCAGGAGAATCTCGACATTTTCGGGGGCTACAAACAACTGGAATCGATCAGTGATCTTGAATCAGTTGATGTGTACCGTTCTATAGTAGATTCGATTCCTGATGACAATATCCTGAAGAGATATAAAGGAGATAAGTATTTTGAAACCAAAAGGTTGAAACATCTTTTTGACCTGATGAAAAAAGAAAATCTTGAGCCGGATGATGTGATACAACGTCTCGACAAATATCTTGAAGAAGAAAAGGAAGATGATCAGTGGATCGCAAAAAGAGGGGGATCAACCAAAGCAGGGTTCAAATATAAAAAGGGTGATTTCCGCTCTGATAAATTTGAAGACTTTTGCAAAGGTTTTGATAACCTGAGGGCCGCAGTCGAATTTTTTCCAGTCCTCAGGGAAGAGATGGATAAGATAGAAAGGTATGATTATAATGACATGATCCTCTGGGTCCTCGATGCATTTAAAAAGGATGAAGAACTCCTTGCCCGTTACCAGGAGCGATACCTTTATTTCCTGGTAGATGAATTCCAGGACACCAATGGTTCTCAAAACGACCTGTTGTCGCTACTCATTTCGTACTGGGAACAACCGAATGTTTTTGTTGTTGGTGATGACGACCAGGCGATATATAAATTCCAGGGGGCCAACCTTAACAATATCATAGACTTCAAAACCAAATATGATCCCTTTATCGTCGTTCTGAATGAAAACTACAGGTCAAATCAGCATATACTGGATGATGCAAAAGGCATCATAGAATTCAATACCGAACGGCTTGTCAACAAGGATGACACCTTGGAAAAAGAATTGATTGCACGTGGAAAGAACAGCGCCAATGTCAATAAACCACGGGTGCTGGTTTTCGATAAAGTGTCAAGTGAATATGCTTACCTGGCAAAAACATTATCTGAAATACACAAAACCAATCCTGAACATCTCCAGGAAACCGCTGTGATCTATCGCAAGCACAGCCAGGTGGAGGACCTTGTCAACGTGCTGGAGAAAAAAAATGTCCCGATCAATATACGACGCAGAGTGGATATCCTTGATCATCCACTCATCAGGAACCTGTGCAATATCCTCTGGTATCTATCTGATGAATACAAACGATTTGGCCAGGGCCAGCATCGGTTATTCGAAATCCTTCATTATAACTACTGGGATGTAGATTCAGTAGACATCGGGAAGATTGCCATGGCATGCCAGAAAAGAGATGAAGAAGATAATTATATCGAATGGCGAACAATGATTTCTGATGCAGCCGGGCTGGAACAATTGAACCTCAGAATGCCGGATGAGGTATTAAAAGCAAGTTCACACCTGGAAAAGTGGATTAAGGAAATTCCTGAAATCACCATTCAGAACCTTTTCGAAAATGTGATCAATGAAGGAGGTGTTCTTCGCTACATCATGAATCAGAACAACAGGTCATGGCTACTCCAGGTTTTAAGTACATTCTTTGATTTCATAAAAAAAGAGACCGCCAAGAACCCGGAAATGAAATTGAGAGAACTCCTTCAGATGCTCGACAAAATGAAGGAAAATAAAATTCCACTCTCGATCAACAAGATCATAAGTTCTGAAAAAGGGGTCCACTTCATTACAGCCCATTCTGCCAAAGGGCTTGAGTTTGATATGGTATTTATGATCGGGTGCACCAAAAACATCTGGGATAGAAGTATGGGTTCTTTTATGCAATTCAAATACCCGAAGAATCTCAACGCAGACAGTAAAACAAATGATGAAGACGAAAGACGTCTCTTTTATGTAGCCATGACACGTGCCAAAACGATCCTGAACATTTCCTACAGCCAATTTAAAGAAGATGGAAAGGAACTTGGACAGTCTAAATTTGTAGATGAGCTATTGGGCACAAGTGACAAAAAAGTTGAAAGACCGGAAATAGAAGAGTCTGATCTGGCAGAATTCTATTATGACCTGCTGCGCAAGGAAGAAAGAACAATTCCGTTAATTGAACCTGACCTGATTGACAATTATCTGAAGTCCTACCAGATGTCTGTGACGCACCTCAACAAGTTCCTTAAATGCCCGTTGAGCTTTTATTTTGAGTCCATTTTGTGTATCCCACATGCGAGGAACGCCAGTGCTGGATTTGGTTCTGCAGTCCACGAGGCACTCAGGCGATACTTTGATTTTTATAATAAAGAGAAAAAAGCTGATTGGGAAAAAATGGAATTTTTCTTCCATGAAAGCATTAAACGGTTTAAATCCCATTTTACAGAAGAGGAATTCCAGGACTATTCTGTGTACGGTTCCAAAGTTATGAAGGCCCTTTATGAGAATAAACATGACAATTGGTTCAAAGCAAAAAAACTCGCCGTTGAAGAGAGGATATCCAATGCAGAATACAAGGGTGTCTCACTAAAAGGATTTCTTGATAAAGTAGAAATTCATGAAGGCTATGTAAATGTTATCGATTATAAGACGGGTAGATCAAGGAATGCAATTAAAAAAACAAAACGTCCGAACGATAGGGATCCATTGGGAGGAGATTACTGGAGACAACTGGTTTTTTATAAAATCCTACTTGACAGTGACAGAAAGCACAACTGGAATATGGTCAGCGGTGCCATAGAATTTGTTGAACCTGAAAGAGATACCGGTGTATTTGAATATATTGAACAAGTCATCGATCCACAGGATATTGAAATTGTTGGTGAACAAATCGTGGACAGCTTCGAGAAGATTAAAAACCATGAGTTTGACAAAACATGTGAAGACGAAGAATGCCAATGGTGTAATTTTATGAAAGAGAATTATCGGCTGGATCCTGCGCTCAAGGATTCTGAACATGAATATGAATAATCAGCTATGATGAAAATAAGCTTATCAAAGATTTTGGATGTATTGTTTTTCGTCATGTTTATTTACTTTACTTCAGTTCAATTTAATGACATTGACAGCCTTTTATGGATAGTCGTTTATGCTCTGGCTGGAATTCTTGCTTTCATTTCTTTCATTGGTAAACCAGTGAAAATGCCAGCGCGGTTTTTGACAACTGGCCTTATTATCTATTTGCTATTTAATACCCACCTTTTAACTGACTGGTTGAATGCAGGAAAGCCTGCCTTTATTGATTACGAAGCTACATTTATAAAAGAAGCTGAACAGATGAGAGAATTGCTTGGTACGCTCATTGTATTGCTCGTTTCTTTATACTATGGTTTTCTAAAAAGAAGAAGTCCCTGAATACATTATCCAGGGACTATAAGATTAAAGCAACTTAATTAAAAAGTTACCATTCGTTAGTGTCTGTTAAACGTTTGCGACCTTTAAAAAGTCCGCTGTTAAATAATTTTTTACCCCTCAATCCTTGAGCTTTCTTCTTCCAGACCTGTTTTACGGTTCCTTGACCTTTTCACATTCTGGTTTCCGAAATTATAACTCATGCTCAATGTGACTCTCTGGCTGTCCCATACACCATTTCCTTCTCCATAGAGGCCATTAAAATCAGAGAATCCGCTCCATCCGCTCTGGAAGAAAATATCTTCAGCACTCAATCTGACATTCAGTTTGTCATCCAGAAATTTTCTTTGAAGTCCAAGGTTCAAAGACCAGCTCGTTTCGTATTCAAAGACTCCTCCCCAAATACCAGGTCCGGAAAACCAGCCACTCACTTCACCCCTGAAGCCTTTTGGCAGGTTAAAGGTGTGTTGCTGATAAATGTTATATGACCAGGCCTGGAGATCCACTATGACTCCATCACCATAATCTGCCTGGTTGTCCTGGTAATTTCCATTGACATTGAAATAGGCATTCCATGAATTTGAGATCTGTACAGGTGCACTGATATTGAAGGCAAAAACTTTCTGTTCAGCCAGGTTGTCCCAGTTGATAAAACTAGCCCTTGGATCACTGTCATCAGGACCAATCAATCTTGTAATCTGATCCTGTGTCTTGCTATAGGACAACTTGAAATTATACCTGTATTTAAGTGTATAACCCAATTCAACATTATTGACAATTTCAGCTCTCAGGAAAGGATTTCCTTTAGAAAATGACAGTTCACTGATCTGGAATTTAAATGGATTCAAAACATTATAATCCGGTCTGTTAATTCTTCGACCATAATTTAAATTGAAGACATGTTCCCTGGCCAATTGGTATGTCAATCCAAGGTTAGGGAAAACACTCAGGTAATCCTGCTCAACTGGATCTTCATTTAATTCAGGTTTGAAAGCTTCCAGTGTTCCTACAGCATCTGTTTGTTCCAGTCTCACACCGGAACTCATACTCAATTTATCCGTTAGACCCCTGTTAAAACTAACATAGGCTGCATATACCTTTTCATCATAATCAAAATAGTTGGACTTATTGTCGTTCCTTGTTGAAGTTCCGTTTTCAATATCATAAAACAAAAAGGTATTATCCGTTTTGACATTACTGAACTTCGATCCCAGACCAAGTTTTCCACCCATGAAGTCCTGTTCATAATCAACTTTAAATGTATAGATATCAATTTCTACCGGTGTATCAGTATTATTCATTGATTCATAAAGCAAGGTCGTCTCTGTGGGATCATAATATTCATTGGGTTGCATTGAACTTGCTTCATTTCTGTATCTCCCATAATCAGCATCTATGTTCAGACTTTGTTTACTGTTATCAAAAACATAATTCAAATTAAATGTCTGGTTATTCCTGCTGACTTCTGAATTATTGCCTGCAATCAGGATACTATCTATTGACGTTGATCCCTGTGAAGCCAACTCGTTTCGGTTATCAGTATTGGTTTCGCCGTCATCTTTTCTTGCTGATACAAGAAACCCAAGCGTTGAGTTTTTACCCACAAAAAAATCGGTACCAAGTCTGATATTAGCCCCTTCTCTTGCGTCAATGATCTCTGTATCAGAATTCATAACCAATCCATTCTGGTAATTAATAAAATCGATTTCCTGCCAGCTGTTTCGGTTATTATACCCTAATGCACCAAACATATTCATATGCTTGTTTCGGTAGTTCCCGCTTGAATTTACATTGCCCCTGACTTTTCTTCCTTTGCTGAGGCTGCTGCTTAAGGATCCGTTTGTACCCAGGTTTTTATCCTTCTTCAAGCGTATATCAATGATACCAGCATTACCTTCTGCTTCGTATTTAGCCCCGGGATTAGTAATAATATCAATTTTATCGATTTGTTCGGCCGGAAGGTTTTCAAGGTATGCTGTCAAGTCAGCTCCGGAAAGAGGCAGTCTTTTTCCATCGACATACATGAGTACCCCATTTCGTCCAAGGATTGAAATATTGTTATTGTTATCTACCAGGACACCAGGTGCTTTTCTCAGCAAACCAATGCCGTTATCACCAATGCTGTTAATGGTTCCTTGTACATTAAAAACTGTTCTGTCTGGTTTGACTTCCACGATTGAACGTGTAGCGGTAACCACTGCAGTCTCCAGTTGAACTGAAGCCGATTCAAATTTTATCAGACCAAGGTCCAGAGGATCTGTTCCCGAGACTTTTACTTGATCAATCTGAACATCACCCAGTCCGATGTAACTTGCAGAAAGAAAATAATCTCCGCCTTCTACAGCATTGAATTTGAAATCACCAGCTTCATCAGATGTTTCAACTTTGACCAGGGATGAGTCAGTTGCTTCATAAAGAATAACATTGGCAAACAGGACGGGATTCATATCCGGATCAACAAGCTTGCCTTCAATAAATGATTTTTGAGCGTTTCCCAGCAGAGGTACCAGGAATAGCAATAGTAAGGATTGTAGTTTCATAGTTATGTCTAGATTTTCGAATGATTCAATATAAAAGTGCCTATAAAATTCAGATGAGGAAAAAGTTTCAGATGAATCGGGCAATAAATTCTATGAGATAAAACTATTAATCGACTTCAATTAGTGATAGATCATGATCTTTTGGTTAACAACAGTC
The DNA here is from genome assembly GCA_013042795.1 of Saprospiraceae bacterium. The sequence continues at coordinate 7,677 of JABDPK010000209.1, forward strand.
TCCTTGTCAGATAGTTGCAGTATATACACACCTTGATTTAGTTGAGCTAAATTCAGGATCGGAGATGATGCGAAACTGGCCTTCCTCAGACCCTGCATGTCATATACTATAATTGAATTAAATTTATTGTGATCAGGCAGGTAAACTACCCCGGAAGTTGGATTTGGATAAATGTATGGACTTGCTTCAGTCAAAATATCCAAAGAAGTAGTCATTGGAAGTTCATAACGGTATATTCCTTTTCCATAAGTAGCTGCATACAGCAACCTGGACTCCTTTGTTTTATCTAAATCACATACAGGAACAACTGGCATATCTATCCCTATTTTATTCCAGGATTGTCCCCTGTCAGGCGAGTAGAAAACACCGACATCTGTGGCAACATATAAATGATCTTCAAGGAGATCATCTACCAGGATATCATTGACCGGGATGTCCGGTAATTCTTCTGCGACCGGCAACCAATTGATTCCTTCATTGTCCGAATAAAAAACATGTGAAGTCATTTCCCCGAATCGAAATCCGGAGAGTGTCACATAAATTCCAGTGGACCATTTATCAAACTTTACTGAAGTGACCCATCGTTGAGGCAGGTTGTGAGTGATATCCATGAACGAAGATCCCCCATCCCTGCTCAGCCAAACTTTACCATGATCGGTACCCAAACAAATAGATTGTTCATCCACTGAAGATATATCCAAGGCAGAAAAAGTACCTGTGACAACACCCCCTTCACCAACATTTGGTTGTAGTATTTGTGGAGATAAAGCACTCCATTCTACCCCCCAATTCTCTGTGACATATAAACTTTGAGAAGCAGTATAAATCCTGTCAGGGTTGGCTGGGTCCGGGACCAATGGAGCATTCCAGTTAAAAAAACCTTCCAGCCCAGAAACCCGGTCTTCAAAACTTAATCCACCATCGGATGATACAGCCACATGTCCCCTGGCGACCTGGACCATTATCCTGTTATTATCATGTGGATCCACAAGCACTGAAAAACCGTCTCCTCCCCACAAGTAATTCCATTGATCAGCTTCTCCTCTTGTGGAAAGTATTCCATTATCCTGGGTTCCACCATATATGACATCAGGATTGGACGGCTCTGCTGTACAGGTATAAAATTGAATATTCTCTAGTGCTTTGACATTATAATGTGTAAGACCGCCATCATAACTAATATCTATACCTCCGTCATGACCATCAATATAAAAATCAGGAACGGCTGGATGAGTATAAAAGGCATGATGATCGATATGAGCATCGTAAAAAATCCGTTGCCAGCTATCGCCTCCATCATCCGAAGCGAACATGTTCAGACCTGTCACAAATACCTTATCTGGATTATTTGGATGGACATATATCCTTCCAAACCACCAGGTAAAAGGAACGTTATTAATATTAACCAGTGATTTTGAACTCCAGTTATCGCCTCCATCTCCACTCCTGTAGATACCCTGCAGGTTTCCTCGAGCATCAGCAT
>JABDPK010000211.1 GCA_013042795.1 Saprospiraceae bacterium
CTGGTTGTTGAATACCAGGATGAACAATGCGCACTTGAGTGCTATCCTTGCATCCGGTTATCATGAGTAAAAAGCAAACTAAAACTATTATTGTCCTAACCAAAGCAATTCATTTTTTCAAATATAAATTAGTATTCATTCTGTTTCTGACGCAACGACATTAAAAATTAGTTAATTGATAACTAAACTTATCCGGTGAAAGTACTATTTATATTATGAGCTTAGTCCTGTCATTATTTACATTATAAATATTTATCATATGAATAATTACACAACCAGAGAACAGATCGTGGAAGTAATCAATCGTCTTTTCTATTATACGGATTCACAAAACTGGCTTGCACTCCAGGATGAGGTATTTTCATCTGAAGTCGTATATGATATGAAATCTATGGGAATTGAAAAAATTATGATATTAGATCCGGTAGAGATATGCAACATGTGGAAGAAGGGATTTGAAGGTCTTGATGCAATTCACCATCAATCCGGAAATATCATTGTTAACATTTCTGACAATATAGCAGAAACAAAGGTATACGCTGTAGCCAGTCATTACAAGGCAGCCGCAACTCAAGGTTGCACAAGAACTTATACCGGTGATTATAATATCGGGCTTAAAAAATCACCAATTGGTTGGAGGATAAACAAGTTTAAGTACAATTTGAAATTCACTGAAGGAAACACGGATCTTAATTAATAACTATTATTACAAAGTAAATCAATCTCATCAATCAACTATGAAAACATCTAAAATTCTTAAAATCTTCTATGGTGGCTTCGAGCTCGAAAATAAATATTCGAATATCGCTTTATTGTTGTTAAGGATATATGCAGGCATTACCATGATGAGTGTTGGTTTGGACAAAACCCCACTCCCGGAATGGATGACTGAACAGGTTGTCTCAATAGGTTTTCCTTTCCCGGTTATGTTTGCGTGGTTGGCCTGCTTCAGTGAATTTGCCTTCGGTGCTATGCTTGCCCTCGGGTTATTTACACGTATCTCCTCTGTATTCATCGGAATCACCATGGCTGTCGCTTCTTTCGGGTTTCAGAAGGTTCTTCCATTTGTTGATATGCATATTGCTCAGCACTACGTTTGGACAACTTTACTATTTATGGTCTTTGGAGGAGGAAAGTATGCATTGGACACATATGTCCGAAATAAAGTAAGTAAGGGCATCAAGGGATATTTACTAACAGGATTTCTTGTTTTGGCCGGACTATTCGCTTACAGTATGTACGCAGAATTTACTTCCCAGGAACAGCTTGAAACAGAAGAATCTTTTGTTATTGACTCTGTGAATGTTGCTGGCACATTCAATGACTGGGATCCAGGCAGTAACTCCATGTTACCCATTGGAGACAGTATATATCAATTTGATCTGCAAGCAGACAAGAACCAGTTAATCAATTTCAAATTCACTGCCAATGGAAGCTGGGATTATAATCTCGGAGAAATAGATCAGGAAGAAACAGGCTTTCCGGTAATTGGAAAGGCCATTCCTGATGAAAATAATAACACATCTAATATCCAGGCCTACCTTCCTGATTCAGGAATGTACAGGATAATCCTGAATCTAAATAATTTTGAATATTCGGTTGACGAGGCAAATTGAATCATTGAACCAGAATAGTTTCTTTTTTAAAGTGTCCCGATTTGAAATATATCAAGGATTAAGATTACAATATTTCTTTTGAGTGATTGTCATCTCTCCCCCCTTGACATGGAAAGGAATTTTATGCCCAAGATTCAAAATTTCAATCATTCCTTGCTAACTTGAAATAACTTACTTTCAAACCATGAAAAATTTCAGTTTAGTATTTCTTCTTTGTTGTACATTTTGCTATTCACCGATTCATGGCCAGATCACCGATGCGCTGATCCAGGAATATGAAGATGGTCTTGATCATCTGGTGAATGAAGTCGGTGCTGTTGGCATGGCCATGGCTATCAAACAAGGTGATGATATTTGGTCCGGAGCAAGAGGTATCAGTTCTATTATAGATCCTTTATCCGTGAATCATCC
>JABDPK010000218.1 GCA_013042795.1 Saprospiraceae bacterium
GTATGCGTGCATGCAATTCGAATAATTGTCCGGTGGGAATAGCAACTCAAAAAGATCACTTGAGACAAAGGTTAATCATTGAAGCTTCAGCCAACCAACTTAAGAATTTCTTTGAAGCATCCAATGAACTGATGAAAGTGGTTGCGAGATCTTGTGGATATGATGATTTAAGGAAATTTAACCATGAGGATCTCGTAACTTTTGATCGTGACATCCATCACTTGACCGGAATCAATTATGCTGGAGTCATTTAATGGATCATTTATAAATAGCTAAGCTAATATCAAAGCGAAATAATTGTTTCTACCCAATTTCGCTGACAATTATTTGGGATAATTCTAAATAATGCTTTCACGATAAGTGTATTGTTGGATAGTAGCTAAAATTGGAAATTATTTGTATATATAAGGTGTTATCTTAACACTAGAAGGGGTAATCTTTTTTTCTACTTATAAATCCATAAGCCATGGCTCATAAAATACGCAAAGTTGAATACTTCAATACGACAGTCAGAGATCAGCCTGGAGCATCCTATAACCTTTTGACACAATTGACAGAATTGGGAATTGACCAGGTCGCTTTTGTTGCAATTCCCACTGGACCTGTAAATACACAACTCAGGATATTTCCTGATGATCCCCAAAAACTTTTATTGGAAACCAAAAGGTCAGGAATCATTCTTGATGGTCCTCATCCAGCTATCCTTGTACAGGGTGATGATAAAATGGGCGCATTAGAGGAAATTCACAATAAATTATTTCTGGCAAATGTCAACGTCTATGCATCTATGGGCGTCACTGATGGTAAAGGAGACTTTGGATATATTATCTATGTTCGATTGGAAGAATTCGAACGGGCTATGGAGACTCTCGGACAATAATTAAGTTTCAATTTTGTTCGATTCCTGAATTATTACGCAAGAGATGAGTTGATGTTTATATATTAAGATCAAGCTTTTATAATAGCTGAAGGACTATACAAAACGTATAGCTTCTCAAAAGGACTTTCTTCAAATACCGCATACATATTTAATGTTGCTTAGTCAAGAATCTCTATCTTCAATCCATGCCTTTTGAAAATCAATCTTCACGACAGTTAGCTGCTATACTTTTTGCTGATATAGTTGGGATAGAGTATAACAAACCTTCTGTATAAAATGATTTTTATAATGCTCATAACCCCGTTTATATGAGAAAGAATTTAGAAAGAAATGAACTTGACTTTGAGGGGCACAAAATATTAATCTAAACCAGTTTTTCTAAAATGATACTTGACTTTGTATGTCCATAGTCTGATATACGGTCGATAAACTTCAGCAGGTGCTTATTATCTCGAACGTTCACTTTCATGATAATACAATCTTCTCCGGTTACACGGTAACAATATTCTATTTCATCATAATTGCAAAGGACTTTGTTGAAATCATGAATCCTTGCAAAGTTTAATTTTAAGTTGATAACAGCCTGGATAGACAAACCAATTTTTTCCCTGTTTATATGTGTCCCAAATCCTAGAATAACTTCATCCTGAATCATTCGTTGTACCCTTTGTCCTACGGCAGCTGATGTCAGGTTTACTTTTTTAGCAAGGGCTGAATAAGATATCCGGCCGTCTTTATCAAGTGAGTTTAGAATTTCTTGATCAATATTATCTAAATTTAACATTTATATAAATATGACAATTTAATTTAAAATATAAAGTAAAAGTAAGTAAAATATTTAAAATATAAATTAAATATTGATAATTAGTAATTAATTTTGTTTTAAAAAATGGTGAACTTAAACTTTAGCCCGGATGCCAGGAATAAGATGCTTAACAAACTGGTCCCAAAGCTTGAAAAGTATTACAGCCAAACAGAAGATTTAAAGGTGTCTTCAGACTGGAACATCAGGGAGATCAAAGCATTTACCCGTGCAATGGGTTTAGAAGAAGGCAACAAGCCGCAGGATGTATTGGATCATGTTTTGGCTGGATTGACCAATTATGCAGTACATACACCACATCCACGCTATTTCGGTCTTTTTAATCCCAGGACAGGATTTGCATCTATTCTTGCCGATCTGATAACAGCCACATTTAACCCCCAATTAGCAGCCTGGAGTCATGCGCCTTTTGCGAATGAAACAGAGAGTTTTGTTATCAAAGCCTTTGGACAAAAATTCGGATACACAAAATCTTCTATAGATGGCACCTTTTGTGCAGGTGGTGCGGAATCAAATGAGACAGCATTGATTTGTTGTTTAAATCAATTTATTCCATCCTATGGTGAATCCGGAATCCGTGGGATCGAAAGAAACCCTTTGATTTATGCTTCATCTGAATCACACCATTCTATTGTTAAAGCTGCAAAAAGAAGTGGCCTAGGAAGCCAGAGTGTTCGAGTGGTGTCTGTAAACGATAATCTTCAAATGGACACTGAGCAATTGCGAGGGCAAATCCGGAAAGATCGCAAAGATGGATTTTTACCAATGATGATAATTGGTACCACAGGTACAACCGGGGCAGGTGCCATAGACAATCTTGATGCATTATCCAGGATTGCTTCAGAAGAAAACATGTGGTTTCACGTAGATGCAGCTTATGGTGGTGCGGCTATCCTTTCCAAAAAGATTTCAGGTTCATTAGTCGGCATAGAAAAAAGTGATTCAATTACGCTTGATTTACACAAATGGTTTTCTGTACCAATGGGGACAAGTATTTTTTTGACGAGTCATAAAAAGATTTTACATAAGTCCTTTGGTGTTAAAACCAGGTATATGCCAAAGGATGGTGACCCGGACAAGGTGACTGATCCCTATCTGCATTCGGGTCAATGGTCACGAAGATTCATAGGTTTGAAGATTTATCTCCCTTTAGCTATTCATGGCTGGCAGGGTTATTCAGAAATAATAGATAAACAAATTTCAGTCGGCGAAGGGCTAAAAGAACTACTCCTGGAAAATAACTGGGAAATTGTCAACAATACACCTCTGCCAATAATATGTTTCAGGAAAAAAGAGGATCGTTCTGGCAATGAAATCGTTGATTTGGTGCAACAGGTTAATGATTCAGGAAAGGCATGGCTTTCGGTTTATCCTGTTAAAGGAAAGAAGACAGCCAGAATATGTATTACCAATTATGACACCGGTGAGAAGGATATTAAAGACCTGATTCATTTATTGAATCACTATTCGCAAGTTTCGACAATTTAATCATTATGTTTTTTTCGATAGACAAGAAGAATAAATACAATAAATACTGAAATGCATAACCAGGCAAACAGATCTCCTGTCAGAGCATATATTGTCGAACAGCGTTTGTTTGGAACACTGGAAACCATCGAATATTCCTTGCTTGTAAAATGATCTATGCTGGATAATACACGACCTGCTGGATCGCTTGCAATTGATAATCCCTCTCCTGTCTGACGAACCATGGAAAAGCCGTTTTCAATGCACCGAAAGACTGCCATTTGTGCATGCAATGGATTAATGGCTTCCCAGTCCCACGCCGGGACAAGCATAATATCTATTTTCTTTCGACCGGCTTGATTGATGAAAGGTGTAAAGTCCATATCGTAGCAGATGACAGACCCGATGGTTCCCATCGATGTTTCAGCAAATGGAATCACCTTATCACCAGCTTTATGGGGAGAACCAGGTACGGGGTATGCTTTCAGGTATTCAAATTCAATTTCTCCATCAGAATTGATAAGGCAAAGCTTATTTTCCTCAGGTTGACTGCTGTTTAACTTTGGTAAAAGGTAATAAGCCATGATAAGGAATGTGTTGTTTTCATGGGCAAACTTTTTACCTTTCTCAATTATTGCAGATTCCTTTTCTTCTAAAACGCTGATCGTGGCTTCCGGCCACAGCACAAGAGATGTTTTCTCATTGGTTATGCTTTCCATTTTCTGAAATATATCAGCATAGGCCTGCTCCAGGTAATTGTTCAACTCAGTTCTGTTTTCTTTAGCCATCTTCCTGCTGGATGAAAAACCTGCATTTTTCATATTCAGGATAAATTGATCAATAGCTTCAGTAGGCGTAAATGAAACAATATTTTCAGTGGTGGAAACTCCAGTGCAGAACATAAGTCTAATACCACCATAAAAGAGCACCAGAAATAGCGTCAAAATATAAATCCATGCACGGGATCTCATACTATCCCAGATGTTTTGTCTGGACCAACACCAATCAATAACACTTGCAAACCATAAGATCAAAAAACTAATGCCCCATATCCCTGTAATAGAACAGATTTGCATGAGAGCTAAATCACCGTATTGAGTGTAAGCAAGGGAGCTCCAGCTGCCAAAAAAAATAGTGTTCAGATACTCGGCGGTTACTCCAGCTACAGGCAGCACTAGCGTACTTTTGAATCCTGGTATACGATGACTAATAATCGAATGGATACAATATGGAAAGAACCAGATAACAGCATAATAAAAAGTGAGTATATAAGTAAGACCTCCAAGGTCATTAGGAATTATCCCGGCCAACATAAATTTGGTGGAAACAATGATTAAAACAAAAAGAAGGATCAAACTCCTTGGGTTTGAGGAGTGTCTTAAAAAAGCGAGTAAAAATACAGGCGCAATCCATGTTGCTATTGGAATAGTCCAGTTGCCATTTGAGAAGATAAACAAAACC
>JABDPK010000066.1 GCA_013042795.1 Saprospiraceae bacterium
ATGCAAGCATTGGATTGATGCAGCGACCTGAAAGGATCGTTATTGTATCTGTGAGCAGTATCCTATGCGGCCTGATTTCACATCTTGTTGGCAGTGAATATGAAATTGTCGTAGACTGGTTCCCTCAACCTATATTTGAAATGGTTTCGATTTTTGCCTGGCCTATATTCTTCCTTGCCATATCTGCAAATGTGACCGCCCTAAGACGATTAAGTTTTGCAAAAAGAAAATTGATGCAATAAATCATTGAAAAAAGTGCTTTAAATAGTAATTTGGGTTAATCCTAATTATTTAAAATGCTGACCAGTTTAAAAAAATCACAATTCAAGATTTTTGGAGAGAAAGGGCTTCCTGAAAATTACCCTTCTCCATCAGGTTTAAAAGGGCTTCTGTTTTATATCCAGCGCAATCTTAATATGAACACGGTAGTTTATGTTCTCAACCAGGATTTAGCTGGGTTAATCAATGAAACAACGCCCCTCAAAGTATATTGGTTAAAATATACTTCCGGAGGAAACATCCAGGAATTGAATTATATACAGAATAAACTTGCTTTCGGGTATACATCAGAAAAAATTGATAATCATACCTTTGAGATTTCAATGGTATCCTATAATAAATTAAGATTTTTCCTGGCACTCAATAATAGTGGAGGATACAACATTATCACCCGGATCAATGGGAAGGATGCATATCTCAATAATATTTATGTATATGCAGATGAACTGGGATTATTTCCTGATGTGAAATACATAGAGCTCTATGGTACAGAAACCAACTCTCATTTTCCTTGTTACGAAAAAATCCTGATATAATCAGATATGACCGATCAACCGGAATTTAAGAGATTCGGCAGAGGATGGTTAATCGCCGCTGCCTTATTCACCTTGTTCTACTGGCTTTGGTTTGGATTGATCGTCGGTCTGGATAATCCTACGATCATATTTTATTTTGTCATTGTCCTGCTTTTCTTCATTAACTACCGGACAAGAATATTAGCTATTGGATTCTTTCCATTCTTTATCTATCTATTTTGTTACAGTTCTCTGAAAGTGTTGCACTACTACAACAAGTTTCCGATCCATATTGAAGATCTTTACCTACTCGAATTAAAACTTTTTGGTATCCATTCTGAAGGAATAAGAATGACACTTTGTGAATATTTCAATAATCATCAGTCACTGCTATTCGATGTGATATCAGGTGCATTTTACATCACCTGGGCGCCTTTCCCCATAATTTTTGGCCTGATACTATTTTTTAGTAAGAAAGAAAAACTGCTTTTTGACTTCTGGTTATGCTTCCTGATCGCAAACATACTCGGGTTTATTGGATATATTGTTTTTCCAGCCGCCCCACCCTGGTATTATCTGGAATTTGGAAACCAGTTTGCAATTGATGCCGGCAACAGTGCAGCAGGATTATCAAGATTTGACCAGCTGATTGGTGTTCCAATATACCAAAACATGTATGCACAGGGGACCAACACATTTGGTGCCATGCCTTCAATGCATGCTGCTTTTCCTATGATTCTTGTCTATTATTCAATGAAATTTGGAAATAAATATCTTACAAGCCTGTTTATCGTCAGTATGGTATCCATATGGTTTGGAGCTGTTTATTCAAACCATCATTATGTATTAGATGTTCTTGCGGGTATGTTATGTGCCATTTTGGGATTAATTATAACAGAATCAATAGTAAATCGTAAATTTGCCCTTCAGTGGTACGACAAGATCATAAGCTATATTTGTTAGACCCGTAAAAATTAGAGTTATGCTGAAACAAAAAATGGCGGCTTATAATATCCCACAACAAGTCCAGAAAATGGGGTTATATCCGTATTTCAGAACTATAGAATCAGAACAGGATACTATTGTAAAGATTCAAGGTAAAGATGTACTGATGTTTGGTTCAAACAGTTACCTGGGCCTGACAAACCATCCTGAATTAAAGGAGGCATCAAAAAAAGCTATTGATAAATATGGATCAGGTTGCGCCGGATCAAGATTCCTTAATGGAACTCTGGATATCCACCTTGAACTTGAAGAAAAGCTTGCCAAATATGTAGGCAAGGAAGGTGCGATTGTTTTCAGTACCGGTTTTCAGGTTAATCTGGGTGTCATCTCATCTATTCCAGGCCGACACGATTATGTCATTATAGATGACCTTGATCATGCATGTATCATTGACGGTGCCAGACTTTCATTTGCCAAGGTTCTTAAATACCGTCATAATGATATGGCTTCCCTTGAAAAGGTTCTACAGAGAACTGAAATGGACAAAATCAAGCTGATAGCAGTAGACGGGGTATTTAGTATGGAGGGAGATCTCGCCAATTTACCTGAGATAGTCAAACTAGCCAGAAAGTATAATGCAAATATTATGGTTGATGATGCCCATGGTCTTGGTGTAATGGGTTCTTATGGTAAAGGTACAGCAGATCACTTCGGATTAACAGATGAAGTAGATCTGATAATGGGTACATTCAGTAAATCACTCGCCTCTATTGGAGGATTTATTGCCGCAGATAACGATACTATTAATTACCTCAAACATAATGCCCGATCTCTTATTTTCAGTGCCAGTATTGCGCCGGCTAATGCCGCTTCTGTAATTGCTGCTGTCGATCTGATTAACAGGGAACCGGAACGTATAGAGAGGCTGTGGGATAATACAAAGTTTGCAATGGATCTCTTTGATCATTACAAATTTGATACAGGGCACACGGTTACCCCGATTATTCCAATATATATCAGGGATGATTTCAAAACCTTCAAATTAACCAAGATGCTTCTTGACGAAGGTGTATTTGTAAATCCTGTTGTCTCTCCTGCTGTTCCAAGTTCATCATCATTGATCAGGTATTCAATAATGGCCACACATACGAAAGAACAGATACAGGAGTCTATTGAAAAGATTTATAAAATATCGCAAAAGATCGGTGTATTTGATACCGAAAATTCGAGTGTATGAGTCTCATCGTTATAGAGGCCAATTCTAAAAAAGAAATAAAACAGTTTATTAATTATCCTCATGTTCTTTATGAGGGTGATCCGAATTATGTACCTGAATTATATATTGCACAAAAGGAAATGTTCAACCGTAAAAAGTATCCTTTCTTTGAATATGGTGATGTGCAATGTTTCCTGGCATTTGAACACGGGAAAATAGCAGGCCGAATTGCAGCCATAAAGAACTCCAGGTATAACGAATACCATAAGTCGAATGTAGGATTCTTCGGTTTTTTTGATTTTAAAGAATCCACAAAGATCGCTGAGGCTCTTCTGGATCGAGCCAAAGCATGGCTCAGAACCGAATCCTACGAAGCAATGATCGGCCCCACAAATTTTACGACCAATGAAACAGCCGGTTTTCTTGTAGATGGGTTTGATTCTCCACCCAAGATTATGATGACCTATAATAAGCCCTACTATGACGGGATATTGAAAGAATTAGGCCTCGTTAAGGAAATGGACCTCTTTGCATATTTCATACCTTCTTTTGAAGCTTCGGATAAATCTATCAAGCTATGCACCATGCTGGAAACCCGATTGAAATCCCAGGGTGTGATCATTAGAAATATTAATCTTCGAAAATTCAAACAAGAGGTTGTCAAGATAAAAGAAGTGTATAACCTGGCATGGGAAGATAACTGGGGTTTCGTTCCATTTACAGAATCTGAATTCAAACACCTGGCAGATGGACTGAAAATGCTGGCAGATGAAGATTTCGGTTTTATTGCAGAGGACAACGGCGTACCTATAGGATTTTCGATCTCTTTACCCAATATCAATGAGATAACAATCAACTTCAAAAGAGGCCGCTTGTTCCCATTCAATATTTTTAAACTATTGTGGAACAAGAAAAAAATAAAATCTGTTAGAGTATTGGCTACCGGGGTAAAAGAAGAATACAGAAAAAAAGGCATCGGAGCTATTTTCTTCGCCAGGAATATTCTGGAAGCCAGGAAAAGAAAACTGGATGGAGGTGAAGCATCCTGGATACTTGAAAACAATATTCCTATGGTACAAGCAGCAGAAAACCTTAACGGTAAAAAATATAAAACGTACCGACTGTACAGGGCTCCGCTCACTTAATAAATGAGTAAGAAAATATTAATTACCGGATCTAACGGCTTTGTCGGCAGTTACCTTGTTGAAGAATCTATTCGGCAGGGATATAACGTTTTTGCAGGAATACGAAAATCCTCAAATAAACAATATCTCCTGGACCCCAGAATTAATTTCTTTTATTATGATTTTGAAAATGAAGACAATCTCAGGGAAAAATTAAGATCTCATCATTTTGACTTTATTGTATTAAATGCAGGAATAACCAGGGCACCGGATAAAGAAACCTATTTTAAAGTCAATGCAGGTTATACCAGGAAGTTTTGCAAAATACTCATTGAAGAAAATGTTATCCCTGAAAAACTTGTCTTTATATCAAGCCTGGCAGCTTATGGACCTGCTGACTACCAAAAGGAACAGATTCTGACTTCCGATTCCGTGCCTCATCCTAATACCTGGTATGGAGAATCAAAACTTCAGGCAGAACAATTCCTTGAATCTTTTAATAGTATTCCGAGTCTGATATTCAGACCAACAGCTGTATATGGACCACGTGATGTAGATTTTGTCACTGTTTATAAAACTATTAAATCTGGTATCGAACCAAAAATTGGTCTTGGTAAACAGGAGTTAAGTTTTATTTATGTCAAGGACCTGGCTAATCTTATTATTAATGCCTTAAGTTCTCAACACAGTAACAAAGGCTACTTTGTCAGTGATGGCACGGTATATTCAAGCTATGAATACAACCTGTTATTAAAAAGTGTCCTGTCCAGGAAAAATACCCTGAAATTGACAATACCGATTTCATTTCTTCGGCTGGCAGCATTTTTAAATGAAGGCATTGGCTATATAAATGGTGAATACCCGGTACTTAACAGGAATAAAGTAAATGAATTAAAAGCAAGGTCTTTTGCAATTGACGTGAAAGATTTAAAAAATGATTTTAACTTCGCACCCGTTTATGACCTCAGAAAAGGTCTGGATGAAACAATTGAATGGTGTAAATTAAATAAACTCTTATAATAATGTCTGCAACTAAAAACAATGTGGGAAAAGCTACCGGCAAATTAGGGATTTTAACCCCTGGTATGGGAGCCGTCGCAACTACTTTTATCGCTGGAGTAATGGCCGTTAATCGCGGCCTGGAAGAACCCATCGGGTCATTATCACAAATGGGAAGAATTCGTCTTGGAAAGAGAACCAAAAAGAATAAACCATTTATTAAAGACCTGGCGCCTCTCGCTCCGCTGAAAAATGTTGTTTTTGGAGGTTGGGACATATTTAGTGAGAATATGTATGAAGCAGCAGTACATGCCGGCGTTCTCGATATAAACCTTCTTAAAAAGCTGAAAAGACCCCTGGAAAATATCAAACCGATGAAAGCGGTATTTGATAAGCAATATGTGAAAAAACTTCATGGTACACATATTAAGAAAGCCAAGACCAAGATGGCACTTGCCGAGGCCCTCATGAAGGATATCAGGAAATTCAAGAAAGATAATGGTTGCGACAGACTTGTTATGGTGTGGTGTGGCTCCACAGAGATTTATATAGAAGAGTCCAAAGTACATCAGACTATAGCAAGCTTCGAAACCGGGTTGAAAAGAAATTCCAAGGATATTCCGCCAAGTATGATTTATGCGTATGCGGCTATAAAAATGGGTATCCCTTATGCCAACGGTGCACCAAACCTTTCCTGTGATGTGCCTGCGTTGGTGGAATTAGCCAAACAAACTGGTACTCCGATCGCAGGTAAGGATTTTAAGACTGGACAAACTCTTATGAAGACGATCCTTGCACCAGGATTTAAAGCCAGGGCACTTGGAATCGAAGGTTGGTTTTCAACCAATATCCTTGGCAACAGGGACGGTGAAGTACTGGATGATCCGGATAATTTCAAAACTAAAGAAGTTTCAAAACTGGGTGTCCTTGAACAAATCCTGGAACCTGAAATGTATCCTGAACTGTACAAAGACTTCTATCATAAAGTAAGAATTAATTACTACCCGCCACGGGGAGACAATAAAGAAGGCTGGGATAATATTGATATCAAAGGGTGGCTTAACTATCCTATGCAAATCAAGGTGGACTTTCTGTGCCGGGATTCAATCCTGGCGGCACCTATCGTCCTGGATCTGGCTATTTTCCTCGATCTCGCTAAAAGAGCAGGTATGTCAGGAATACAGGAATGGTTGTCATTCTACCTCAAGTCACCTCAAACACCAAAAGGTGTTTATCCACAGCATGATATTTTCAAGCAATTGGCAAAACTTGAGAATACAATACGTCACATAGCCGGTGAAGAACTGATCACTCACCTGGGCCTTGATTACGAAGAATAAGATGTGGTTTCATAAAACAGTAGTTACTGTTTTTGGACTGGGATATGCTCCTGTAGCACCAGGTACATTTGGTGCTTTAGGAGCTGTTTTTTTATTGGGACTCAGTAAATGGTTCGATTTTGTAATATCTACACCACTTCTTTTAACCCTGATTATTATATGTGGTCTTGTTGGAATCTGGTCCACAGATAAATTGACAGCAGAATGGGGAGATGACCCGTCAAAAGTTGTTATAGATGAGTTTGTAGGCTACCTGATCGGAATATTATTTCTTCCTGTCACCTGGGTTAACATTCTCCTGTGCTTTGTGTTATTCAGGTTTTTTGACATCCTTAAACCACTGGGAGTCAGAACTATAGATAAAAAGGTCAAAGGTGGATTAGGAGTAATGCTCGATGACGTTCTTGCAGGAGTATATACCTGTATTTCCCTTCATTTGATTAATTTCTTTCTATCCCAGGGAATATGAATATACTTTACACAGTTAGTTCATTACAAACAAGATAATCATGGTACAAAAAACATTACTCATTTTACTTTTAATGGTATTTGTATTTAGCGGGTGCCAGGATAACAAACAGGCAAAAACAGATATCCTGGGTGATTGGGAAAGTATAGATTGGTATATTAAGAATACAGGCGAAAAAGTTAACCAGAAAATGGACTTCAGCTTTGATGATGCATCAAATTATATGGTTGATTATGGTTCACAAAAAGAGGAAGGGAGTTACTATATTTCCTTTGATAAATTATATACTACAGAAACCGGCCAGAAAGAAAAGAATGTCAAAATTGTAAGACTGGATTCAGATACAATGATCTTTGAAATGAATCGGGCTGGTTCACTAGAATTGATCGTTCTCTCAAAAAGAAAATAACAACAGCTTTAACTATCCATGTCCAGGCATAATGTTCCGTTTTTTGAATCCTTTTTTAAATCGCAGCTTAGTTCCTTTCTGGCAACCGCTGTTGATTTTGTCACCCTGGTCATTCTGACCGAGTTATTCGGAATCTATTACCTGGTTTCTACTGCAATCGCAAGTGCCTTTGGAGCAATAGTCAGCTTTCTATTAGGCAGATACTGGGCATTCAAGCGTCCCGAGTCATTTATAGTGGCCCAGGCTTTCAGGTATGCTGTAGCAAGTGGAATAATCCTTATGGCCAACGTGGCAGGAATGTACTTTTTTACAGATATCCTGAATATACAATATTTGATTTCCAAGATTATTGTGGCAATTATCACAGGAATTTTGATCAGCTTTCCGCTTTTCAGGTATTTTGTTTATCAATAAGTTACCTGGATTTCTCAAGTTTTAATCCTCCTCTTCATTCGGGTAAGTCAATATTGAATCAATATACTTAATAGTCTGAGTTACATTAATATGGAACCTTGACATCGCCATCTGGTAATTAAAAGCTTCTTTTGAAAGTATTCTCCCTGTAGGTGGTATTACAATACCACAGTCATGAACCGTTTTGCCAGTTCCAGAATCATTATAGAACGCTTCAAGGGCATTCACGATTTTAATGCTGTCGTCACTGGCCCTCTTCCTGACTTCAGACTCCATTTTACTGCCAAGACTTTTTAATCCATAAGTATTTGCGACATCTTCGACATTGTACAGTTCAGGCATATAAATGGTAATCAGTTCAATGGTGGTATCATTCCTGATAAGTTCACGTGCAAACTCGGGCATTCTTTCCAGCGCCAGGATGCCTTTTAAAATAGAAGAAAATTCACTGGAGCTTTTTTCTGTATGCATATTACTGGATGGATCAAAATATTGATCAAATCGGTCCTTGATGAAGGATTGTTTATCATTGACAATGTTTAATGCAAAAAATCTACCTGAACCGGTATCCAGGGAATCTCTGACTTCTGTGTAGAAATGATATGCATTCAACAAACCGGAATTTTCAAAGTATCCCCCGTCCACAAAATATCCCTTTCCTTCAATCCTCGCAGCTGGTGATGCTATTGGAAACCGGTTTGTAGTAGAAGCAGCACCATAAAATGTTAATGATTCACCCTCCGCGTTCTGATCCAGAATATCTATAGAAATTGGAAAATCACTAATACCGTCTATCGAACACGCAACGCCAAATTTGCTTTGCGTTGGGGTTGTATTAAAAATTATTGCAGGAAAGTAATCCATTGTATCAAATAACTCACGGTAATAATCGATAAACGAAGTATTGAGCCCGTATTCATTATCTCCTGTAAATCTTGAATATAACTTCATGGATTCGTAAGCCCTGTCTTTGACGGGTATAAAATTCAACGGAAACATCTTAAACACAAGATCCCTGAAAAATATACCATTCACATCTGTGGATAGCATATTCGATTTTCCGATTTCTGCAACAGTTGAATCCCAGCTATCATGTGTCGGGTCTTTCATTCTTCTGAACATAGCAGCCAGGTTTGCCAGACCGATAGCTCCACCGGAAACACCGGACATACATAAGGTAGAATCAAGGAAATGCTTTTCATTCCGGATTATTTCAGTCAGCAAAATCAGGTTCCATGAATTTGCCTTTAAACCACCGCCATAAGAACCCAGAATGAATTTGTCTGAAGTATTATCTTCATCTGTATCAAAATGATCCAGGAATTTATGGATACCAATAGCATTTAACTCTTTCTCAACTGGAACGAAGTGCATTTTACTAGGACATGCTGACCCGGCAAGGAACAATACCGCCACAAAAGCAAAAAATAATTGAAACACCCGTTTGTAAAAACCAGTCCATCTGAATTCCTTTGTTTCATTTTTTCCATCGCTCTTTTGATTCTCATGGATACGACTATAGTACAGAGCATGTTTAAGTGTAATCGTGATGATTGCATAATAAATCAAAACATACATAATGACCAGGGCTATCGGATTTATCCAGCATATTTCAAGTGACGGTACCAAATTAAAAACAAGAATTACTATGGTAATCAAAATACCAAATAGTGACATTGCTTTTAGATAATTTACCTGGTTGGAAAAGTAATAAAGCGGAATATATTCCTTGACTTTAAAGGCTTGCTTGTCTGGGGTATCCTGATCTACTAATGGATTGCGTTTATAACTCAATCCGTCTTCCTGGTCTTTTTGTTCTTCTGCCCTGAAATAAATAAACCATTTACGAGAACTTCGGAAAAAAATAAAAAGTATAGCTGACAATATACTTGTCATCAACATGAGGACCAGATTTGTACTTGACCATCCACTCGAATAAATGCCATAAATAAGTAAAGCCAGGAAAAAAATAGTCAATACAATAAAAAACTGGAACGCTGCCAGGGTGTTTTTAATCCTTGTCCTCAATTTTGAAGGATCTTTGATCTCCCGGGTAAGATTTACCTCAACATTTATCTGGATAAATAATAATGCAAGCCAGATAGCTGACAGTATCCACGTAGATTTTTGACCGTAATTGAACACTTCAAGGTATACATCCAGAAGGATACCGATCCAAACGATATAAGTCAGTAAGCCAATATGCCTTCTGAGAATTGTCAGATAGATGTCCTGCCCTTCCTCTTTATGATTTTCGTTAGACTCCTTACACTTGTTCCCAATTTTTGTAAATGATGGTTTGTAGTATACCAGCCCGAGCGGCCATTTCCCATAGGTCTTTTCCCACGGTACATTTTGATTTTGTAAAGCGATATCGAAATAATGAGGAAAATGGGAAAGGATCAGCGCGAGAAAATTTACCAGGATTATAATGATGAAGGCCGAAATTTCACTTTCAAATACGCTCACCACCAGCGTCCTGCCCTGGGGCATGGCTGCAAGCAAAATATAAATCAATAAGAGAATAATGAGGGAAAGTGAAGAACTGATCAGGATCCTCAGAAAATCCTTGAGACTGGATTTTTCACGGATAACCGTTACGATAAATAGTACAAGAAATACTAACAGAATAATATTCATGGTCCAATTGATTAGGGATAATGAACTTACCTCACAATCAAATACTCATATCCAGGGACTTCCACTCTAAAAAGTTAGTCTTTCCTAATTTACCAATAAAATTTTGAAATTACAGCTCGAAGAAACTATTCCTCTTCATCATCTTCCTCAAGGATAACTTCGTTAACCATAGGAAGACCCATCAGTTTTTTCTCGTTGGAACTTACGCTGAAAAATCCAAGAAACCCACCAGATGATTTGGCTACATGGTGTGCAAAACTCTTATATGATTCATATAGCTGGTAAGCAAGTTTATTCTCCAGTAGAGGAAAAATTTCATTTAACCGGGAAAGTTGTCGGGACAGGAGATTTATCCTTTCATCGTGATTTTCCGGAAGATTCCTTATCAGATTGGACAGGACATCATCAAAATCTTTACCAACTTCCGTGTAGAATGTTAAAAGGCTTTCACTGCTGTTATAACTTCGAATTTCTGTGATCTTTTTAGCCCATTCAGTCTCACTCTTGTTGATGTCACCATCAGATGATGCAATTAATGCTGTAATCCATGAAATGGCTTTCTTGCATGTTTCAAATTGAGACCCAGTAAGTTTTTCAAATCCTTCAATCATTGCCAATTGCTTTTGCACCGCAAAAATAAAATTTCTTACGTTATGGTGAATTTTTATATGACATTATTATTTAATAATTGAATCGTACTGCAATTGCAGGAATTATAGGCAGTTGATCCACCCTCTCGAAACGTACTCTGTCAAAGTAAAAAATATTATCCCTGTTATATGCATTTGTAGCACTTGCAACTATTTCAAGGTTCATTTTTTGCGAAAGTTGGATATTCTTCTGGATCGATACATCGAGCCTGTGGTAACTTGGTAATCTACCTCCATTCCTTTCATCAGAATAGATAATTCCAACATTATCAGGATTGGAAGTGATATAATCGGTATCCACGCCTTCAAGAAACGAAATGTCGGTAAAAAATCCCTGGGTTTTTGTGAAAGGAAAGCCAGATCCGAAATTCCACCTCAGACTAAACTGCCAGTCATTATCCTCTCCGAAAGTGTAGGTGCCGAATAAATTTACATTATGTCTCCTGTCAAATATTGTAGGATATTCCTGTTCTCCATCAAACCTGGTGACATATCCCAGTGAATAAGT
Organism: Saprospiraceae bacterium; assembly: GCA_013042795.1. The sequence continues at coordinate 11,509 of JABDPK010000066.1, forward strand.
AGTCCAGATGTACCAACTGGGTTTTTCATACTTCAGTGTAAGATCAACACCATATGCTTCACCCTCTTCTGTAGAATAATTGGAATCGCTTGGCAAGATTTTATTCCTGTTAATCACAACCAATTGGTCAAAATCTTTAAGGTACCCTTCGAGATTTACTTTGATAT
>JABDPK010000221.1 GCA_013042795.1 Saprospiraceae bacterium
CTTCTAAATCTGATATTATAGGAATTATAGGCATGGCTTTATCTATGGCAATCGACATTGTATCAAGATGGAGGTCATAAAAGTCAAGATCTATGAAAAGCGAATCAGGAGTATCATAGTTGATACAATCATTGCAATTGTCAAAAAAGTTCGGGAAGGCATCTGGATCCAGTAATTCATTGACAGCAACAATACAATTATTAAAACTATATGAAAAAAAAGCCGGGTCAGAACCATCTGTAGCATCCAGCAGGCCTATTTCATCATCATCATTACCTGCAATGATACAATTGTTGAATTCAGCATAGAGCGGATTGACAAGAATTTCACCCTGGCAAAGAGGATCTGTACATTTCAGGTTATTCATACTTATTGCATTATCCTGGTTATCAGTATTGACGAAAGTACAGTAGTTAAATATGTAGGATCCTCCAAAGTTCAAACTTGCACCACTGGACAAATTGCTGTAAAAAAGACAATTTTGAGCATATACACTGGCATGTGAAGCAGCTATCCCGTTTCCGGAAGTATAAGCGACTTCACATTGCTCCATTCTCAGAGATGATGTTGAATCTACAGATATACCGACAATGGAATGCATGATTTTGGTATGCTTCAGCATGTTGTTATCGCTTCCTGCATTCAGAATTATTCCTGCCCACTGGCCGGGGGTTTCCTGAAATTCTTCTTCAAGCCGGTCACTCCTGAAAATAACAGGGTTTTCAGCTGTTCCTTCAGTCTGGAGTGAAGCATTTTGGAGAAACAGGATCAGTCCGTCATTATAAATTCCCAATTCGTTTATGGCTATTCCACCGTGTACATAGACGCTTTGCCCTTCTGGGATCACGAGTCGACAACTGTCAACGATTAATGCACCATAGATAACATAGGGTCTTGGATCATCCCATCTCCATTCCTGGAGATCACAACTGACGTAATTAACCCTTCCGGCAGCATCCCTTCCTGGAAAGTAATTTGCATTCTGACCCCATGCTTCCAGATTGACTTTATAGCTGGAATTGTTGGCCTTTATCAATACTTTATCTTCAATAATAAATGGACTAATACTCAAAGGCAGATCCGGATCTATTGTAACTTCAGCAAATACGTAGATACTGTCCTTTCCTTCGATACGAACATCATTTTGAGCATTCGATGGTATACCGTCAATATTCAGTCTGAAGAACCCCTGGTTTGATTCCAGCATGATCTCGTTCAGAATCACAGCCTCTTCAAGTTCATTATAAATCTTAAAGGACCTGGTAGCAGAGCCTGCCTCGGTAAAGACAGTATCAAATCGCAATGTATCAAGTGAGAAGCTTAATGGAATTTCGGGCGCATCCGAAATGATATCATTATGACAACTGGACAGTGTTATCGTAAATGAAATATAAAAGACAGCAAAAACAATGAATATGTACCTGGCCATGAATGAAGAATGAAGAAGATTGGTCTGCAAATGTCTTGTTTTAAAGAATGTTCTGGTTTTCTGCCTTATATGTCAAAATTTATCAATTGACTCGGTATGAAAAAACTAGATTTGTAGTCAAATATGATGAATTGCTGTGAAAGTACCAATCATTGACGTTATTATACCTGCATTCAATGAAGAGAAGTCTATCGTTCATGTAATTCATGACATACCTGAAAAGCTGGTAAGAGATATTCTTGTATGCAATAATAACAGCACAGACCGGACAAAGGAAGTAGCACTTCAGGCAGGAGCTACCGTGCTTGACGAGACCCGGAAAGGATATGGAAGTGCCTGTCTGAAAGGCCTGGCATATATTGAAAATAAGGAGATCAAACCTGATATCGTAGTCTTTGTTGATGGTGATTATTCCGACTATCCTCAGCAATTGCCTCAATTAATACAGCCCATACTAGACGATGATATGGAAATGGTCATCGGTTCCAGGGCCCTGGGCAAACTGGAAAAGGGATCTATGCAGATTCAACAGATATTTGGGAACTGGCTTGCTACTACTTTAATAAAAATGATCTATGGCTACGAATTTACTGACCTCGGACCTTTCCGGGCCGTTACTTATGAGGCCTTGAAAAAAATGCAGATGGCAGACAAAGACTTCGGATGGACAGTAGAGATGCAGGTAAAAGCAGCCAAACTAAAAATTAAATCCACCGAAGTGCCGGTTGATTACAGGAAAAGGATTGGTGTATCTAAAGTTTCCGGAACACTGAAAGGGACAATTCTTGCAGGACATAAAATTCTATGGACTATATTTAAGCTGATTTAAGTAATGAGTGTATTGGGATACATATTTTTTGGTTCATATATAATTTGCCTGAGCTATATCACTTTGTATTGTCTTATGCAGTTTCACTTGATGCTCCATTATAAATCCCACAAAAGACTATGGAAAAAAGAGGCTGAACCCAAACCTCTTATGAATGGAGATTTTCCACTGGTCACTATCCAGCTTCCTATTTATAATGAGTATTTCGTTGTAGAACGTCTCATTGACAAAATCATGTCTCTCAATTATCCCAAAGACAAACTTGAAGTGCATGTACTTGATGACAGCACAGATGATACTGTAGAGTTATCAAGGCAAAAAGTAAAAGAATATCAAAGTGAAGGATTCGAAATTCGTTTGATACACCGTAAGGACAGGAAAGGTTACAAAGCCGGTGCATTGAAAGAAGCCTTGCCATTTGCAAATGGAGAGTATATTGCCATTTTTGATGCTGATTTTCTTCCTGACAGCGATTTTCTTTTAGATACTATGCCATATTTCAGGGATGAAGGGGTAGGTGTCGTTCAGACTAGATGGGGACATCTCAATCAAAATTATTCCCTCATTACCGAATTGCAGGCATTCCAGCTCAATGTACATTTTACTGTAGAACAACAAGGCAGGGAATCTGCCGATTATCTTTTGCAATTTAATGGAACTGCAGGAGTATGGCGGACAAAAACGATCCGGGATGCCGGAGGATGGGAAGCAGATACTCTGACCGAAGATCTTGATCTTTCTTACAGGGCTCAACTCAAAGGCTGGAAATTTGTCTACCTCGAAGATGTGCTGTCACCTGCTGAATTGCCTTCCGAAATGAACGGTTTGAAATCCCAGCAATACAGGTGGATGAAAGGGGGTGCTGAAACTGCCCGTAAATTGCTTCCGCAAGTTTGGCGTAGCAAATTGAAGACAATCCAGAAAATTCATGCCACCACGCATCTTATGGGAAGTTCTGTATTCCTTTTTATTTTTCTCCTGGGAATATTCAGTGTTCCCATGCTCTTCCTGATCAATCCCCTTGCACTGGATCAATCCTTTATGAGTATATTTCTTATCAGCCTGGTTTCAATAATGGCGGTATATTATGTGGCCAATGTGGAAACAGCCTGGGATGAGCAAAACAAAATAAAATCCATCATAAAGTTTGTTTTTATTTTCCCCGTATTTCTTTCTCTTTCTATGGGTTTATCCTTTCATAATTCAATTGCAGTCATCCAGGGATACCTGGGTCGGAAGTCCGCTTTTATCCGTACACCCAAATTCAATATTCTTGACATCAGGGATAGTTTCAGGAAATCAAAATATCAACACGCCAGACTTCCGTCCATCACCATTGTAGAAGGTATGCTGGCAATATATTTCTTAGTGGCTATTATAGGGGGAATCATAATGGGAGACAGGTCACTGCTGATCTTTCACAGTTTATTATTTTTAGGATATAGTATCATATTCTATTATTCTGTCAAGCACCTGAATTATCAGCATTAAAGAAAAAATAATATTACTGCTTCTTTCCGGCTTGTTTCTGTTATCCATTTACTTCCTGGGTTATTATGTTTCACAGGATCAGTTTTATTTTATCCTTTCTGCATATACCATTGCTTTTGCAATTTATATCCTATTCCTGTTACAAGGCTCAAAGCATGATTACCATTGGCTGCCATTCCTGGTGCTTGCTATGTTAGCGAGAGGAATGTTATTCTTTTCTTTTCCTGCATTATCAGATGATGTCTACAGATTTATCTGGGATGGAGAAATGATTCATCATGGAATACATCCATTGAGTTATACGCCGGAATATGTGCTTTCCAATATAATCCAGGATAATGAATACCTGAACATACTGTATGAATTGATGAATTCTCAGGTTTATTATACAGTATATCCGCCTGTTCATCAGTTATGCTTCTACCTGGCTGCATTTGGAGACCATAATTCACCGGAACAATCTGCTATGGTATTAAGAGTGT
>JABDPK010000068.1 GCA_013042795.1 Saprospiraceae bacterium
ACCAGGGATTTATTGACAGGAGATACATATATTTTCAACATTCAAGCACGATTAATCGAAAACTAAGTTTGTTTGGTTCGGCAGAACTTGATTTATATAATAACATTAATGGTGATTTAAGATTGACAAATCTTTATACTTCAGCACGTTACCGTTTTAGCAAGAGAATAGAAATGACTTTGTCCTATGATTCAAGGAAAAGAATACTCTATTATGAGACTTTCAAAACAGATATTGAAAGATTGCTGGATGATGATGAAGCAAGACAGGGAATCAGATTACGGCTTGGCTTACGGCCGATCAAATTTATCTACACCGGCATAAGTTTCAGCAATAGATTTCAAAGTGATCAGCAAAACAAATCAGAGAATATCAATGCTTATTTGAGTATGGTCAGGTTGCCCTTGATCAAGGGAAGCTTGTCAATTAGTTTTAACCAGAACAAATCCAATTACCTGGAAAGCAGGATATATTCCATCAGGCATTCACGATCAATAATCAAAGGCAAATTAACAGCAGACTTTTATTTTAGAAATGTAAATTATGCATATTTGAATAGCGAAAACGGGACCTCGCAGAATTACTTTGGGGCATATCTCAATTTAAGACTTCTGAAAAAATTAATGTTCAGTATCTTAGGGGAATTAAATACCAGGGAGGAAGAAAAAAACTACCGGGTAAACACTAAACTAAATTTTAGATTTTAAATTAAGAAAGTATGAATTATAAATTAGGTGGATTGGCAGGGATTATACTATTAATGTCTATTGCGATGTCATGTAATAGAGGACCTAAGGTCATTGCCCCTGGAAATGCAAATGTAAACGGAGTCAGTCAGAGTGGAATATTTTCTGATGATAAACTTAAAAATGAAGCCTCTGAGGTAAGTGATGAGGTACACACAGTTGTTGTCCAGGAAGTATTACCTACAAGTAAGTATGTCTATGCCCGGGTAACTGAAGGAGAAGAGGAATACTGGGTTGCTACAACCAAAAAAGAAGTAGAACTTGGAGCCACCTATTATTTCAGGGACGGTTTACTCAAGTTAAATTTTGAAAGCCAGGAATTTGACAGGGTATTTGACAAGGTATATCTTGTAGGTAGCCTTGTATCTTCTACCCATGGTCAGGAAGTTGAAAAGTCATCAGCAGAAGCAGAACCTGGAACAGATCAAAAAGAAGACTCATCGGGATCTCCTGAGATTGCTCTGAAGGAAGGATCGGTATCTATTGCCGAGCTTTTAGGAAATAAAGACAAGTATGAAGGAAAAAGTGTTCAGCTTACCGGAAAATGTGTTAAGATCAATGCCAATATTATGGGACGTAACTGGATACATCTTAAAGATGGTTCAATGGATAGTTATGACCTGGTTGTCACTTCCGATAAAATCATTCCTGAAGGACAAGTTGTGACAATGAAAGGCATGGTTGTTCTTAACAAAGATTTCGGTGCAGGTTATAAATACGAAATTCTGGTTGAAGACGGTGAATTGGTCAAAGACTAATTCTTATAGCTGTCCTATCTTGAACTTGCTTTTTCTCCAGTAAGCTAATATGCTGATAATAATTACACCTGCAACGGAATAGTATACCCATTGCGGGATCGGAACAGGATCACCAGCAGCATATGAATGCAGCCCGGATAAATAATAATTCACGCCGTAATAAGTCATTATAACAGATGCCCATCCAAACAGGGTGGCAACATTATATAAGTATAGTCCGCCCAATTTGGGTATAATCCGCATATGCAGGATAAAAGCATAGACCAGGATTGTGACAAGCGCCCATGTTTCTTTTGCATCCCATCCCCAGTATCTGCCCCATGATTCATTGGCCCATATACCTCCAAGATATGTTCCGACACTAATCATCGCCAAACCTCCGATCAGCGTCATTTCGCTGATATATGATAATTCCTTGACGATTTGGTGAATTCTCGACTTATTCTTTTCAGAAAGGAAAATCATCAGGATGAGATTCAATAAGCCTGTAATGGCTCCAAGCATCAGAAAGCCATAACTGCCTGCTTCCAGGGAAACATGTATTGTAAGCCAATAAGATCTAAGCACTGGTACAAGTGGGGTAATTTCCGGATCAAGGTAACTCAGTGTGGCTACCAGTAAAATTGTTGCGGATAAGACCATTGTTGCCGCGAGGCCGCCCATGGATTTCCTGGTAAATAATAATCCAGCAAGCGCTGTAGTCCATGCAATATAAATCATCGATTCATAACCATTACTCCAGGGTGCACGTCCTGATACATACCATCTTAATCCAAGCCCCAGTGTGTGAAAAAGGAAACCTACAACCACAAGGGTGAATAAGATTTTATATACCAGGTCCAGCTTTATGTCTGGCTTAAAAACCGAGGCGAACAATGCGACCAGGAATGCCAGACCAAGAAGAAGATATACAAGGGAAAGTCTGCCAAACACATTCAACTCATTCAAAATAACCTCTGATTTCAATCTTGCTTCTGAAGGGATCACTTCGGCTCCTTTTTCTCTCTGGTAATTTTTCAATTCACCAAGCAGGTTGTTAGGTATTGTATAATCCTTACTTTGGATGGCTTCATATACTGCCGGCAGGTAAGTGTTGAAGAACACTTCAGCCACTTCATTATTGGTACCATCCTGTTTGTGGCTGCGGTGGTGAGAAACCCATATGTTATCCGGATCTTCCGGAACAGGAATAATTTTGAAGAACCGTCCCGAATAAACCATGCTGGCTATATTGACCCGTTCATCCAGTTTCATGAGCTCTTTTTCATAAACACCTCTGTCAATAGGTTCCTGGCCATAAGCCCTTCTCACTTCATCTTTAAGTTTATAGGCCCCTTTCTCAGTAAAAAGATCATTATATGCCGCTTTTTCAGCATCTACTCCAATCAGCTTGTGAATATTTTTATGCTTCCCGATTTTGATCATTGGCACATGATTCCAGTCTGCACTGTTGACAAGCATACCAAGTACCACCTGGTCGGCAGTCAATCCGAAAAGATCTTCTGTTCTTGCAATTTTTCTAAGTACTTCCCTTGATAAAGTATGAATGGGTTTCATCCTTCCTTTATGGTCCTGGACTACAACCGTACTGAACAAGGCCGCATGCTCAGAATCAACAATATTCTGCATATTGGAATGATCGATTGTCTTTTGACCAGCAAGATTTGAAGGCAAACTGAATAAAACAATCAATGCAGTCATTGCTGCCCCTGATCTTAGGTTTTTGATTCTTTGAGATAACTGGTAAAATCTGCTTTTCTTGCTCATCATCGTTAAAATAAAGCCAATAGTTAATAGTGCGTAACCAATGTAGGAGATCCATGTTCCCCAAAAGTCATAGTTTACACTCAGGTACGTTCCTTTTTCATCTTTATCAAAAGAAGACTGAAAGAACCTGTAACCACCATGATCCAGAATATGATTCATATAAATCCTGTGGTCTTCTTTTATACCTTTCCTGGGATCGATTAACTGGACTTCACTGGCATAGGATGCAGCGTTTTCAGTACCCGGATATTTTTCAAGTATGAATTTATATAGTTTGATGCTGAACGGGAGAAATACCGGTTTTGCACCGTAACTGACAGCAATACTCAGGTCATCAAAATGAACAATTGAAGGTCTTCCCTGGACACCTTTTTGACCATATACCAAAATATCCTTTGATTCATCTCCTGTTGCTATGTTCATATGCAGTGCCACCAGGCTTTCACTTTTAACTTTTGCGTCTGAAGAAACAACACTTGGTCTTGCATTCGTCTTGAAATCACCGAAAACGAAACTGTTCATGCCATCATTATACATCGATCGCAATCTTAACATATGAACCTTTTTGCTTTCCAGGGTATCAGACTGTTGAGTTGCCATGACCATCTGAGCCATTGGCCTGTCATTTGAAATCAATATTGAATCATTTCTGAAATATATATTTACGGCACCTTCTTTATGTTCATTGGTGAAATTAAAATTCCTGTCCTGTATCGTCTTGTTTTCACCCAGAGACAAAAAATGCTCCTCCCTGCCATTCATCCCGGCTACAACAATTTTTATTGCGGGAAACCCATCTTCACTATCCACAAGTACCCGTTGGGGATTCGGTATAAATCTTTTTACCGAAGCTTTTATAAGTTTATTATTAACCAGGTATGATTCTTTCCACCTGTTGTTTCCCAAGGAAGCAAACAGCACTTGTTCATCAAAAGAAAATTTCTGGCTGTTTTGTAAAACTTCAAATTGTAAATAGGCTTCCCTTGATATAAAGCTGTTGGAAGTACTGTCTTCCCGAATATGCATCATGCCCTCATATCCAAAATGTCTTGTAACAGCAGAACCAATCAGTATGATTATAATTGAAAAATGAAACAACAAAAGTGACCATTTTTTCTGTTCGAACATTCTGAACCTGATCATATTGACAATGATCGTAATTGAAAATAACAATAGAAGTAATTCAAACCACCATGCTTGATAAATGACCTTTTGGGCTGCACTTGTCCCAAAGTCATTTTCGATAAATGTGGCGACGCCAATGGCAATGGCAAATGATAATATATAGAAACCAGCGGCTTTGGTATCAAAAATGGGATTAAGATACCTTTTCAGCGTTTTGAAAATTTCAGTCATCCGGATGTTTGATTCAGATTAAATTGTAATTCAATGAATTAAGT